>DATGVB010000206.1:0-11537 GCA_035300805.1 Tetragenococcus sp.
GTTTCCCATCCGTTGTACTTCAAACAGACAGTCAGTTAAAGAAGGACGTTCTCAACGGAATCTATAACAGCATTTTATTTCGTGATGTCGCAAGTCGTACAATTGTTAAGGAACCTGATCTATTAGAGCGAATTGCAAATTTTCTTTTAGACAATATCGGAAATCTAGTAACGACCAACAAAATTGCAAATACCATACGTTCTACTGGACGCAAAGTCAGCAATAACACCATTGAAAGCTATTTATCCTTACTCGAAAATTCTTTTCTGTTTTATAAGGTACAGCGTTACGACATTCGAGGAAAAGAATATTTAAGTAATCAAGCTAAATACTACACAGTTGATTTAGGATTTATTTTATCTCAACTTAAAAGAGTAAGCAGCAACCGGGGAAGTCGGATCGAAAATCTAGTTTATCTGGAACTCAAAAGAAGGGGTTATGAAGTTTTTGTTGGAAATTACGCAGGAAATGAAATTGATTTTGTTGCACAATCTTCTGATGAGACCATTTATATCCAAGTAACTGCAGAGATTCCTGAAACAAGCACTCGTGAAACAGATAACCTACTCTATCTACCCACTGGATATAAAAAAATAATAGTCACAGGTTCATGGGAAAATGTCGGCGAAATCGAAGGTATTCCAGTCATGCATATTATCGATTTTTTGTTACAGAACTGATCGATCTCTGCAATAAAGAAATATCATTTATAAAAGTTTGCAGTTCACTGCAAACTGTTTTAAATCAATTCAAAGATATTCGGGTTTTCCGGCAGATATAAGACTTCTCTGGAACCAATCTGCTGGTGATAAAGATCAGTGAGCAGGACTACTTTTTTCAAGGTCTTATAATGAGTCGGACCCTTTTCATCGGTAAAGTTAAGGCTGAAACGGATCTGCGGCTGATCATTGATCGTGATAGCTGTCGGCGTGATCTCCATCACTTCTGCAGCAGCCTTTTTGCCGAAAACAACTAAGCGGCTCTGTTCTTTCATTGAATTTTTACCGCACATTTTTTTGCTAAAAAAGCCGCCATCGTTATAAATTACGGTAGCTCAGATTAGATAATCATTTACTGCTTGTAGTTTTGTCTCAATTGTATAATGTGTATTTTGTCGTTTTACCAACAGATTGGTGGAATTTTTGTTTTCATAGAACGTAATCCATTTTTTTAGATTAGACTCACTGATACCAATTATATCAGTAATACTATTCAAGCTGTTTTTTCCATTTAAATAGCTCTCTACTAGTATTACTCGTAAACTTAATCTTCCTTTTTGACATACAATATCCCCCTATATAGGACCTTTTATATTTCAGTGTCCTATATAGGGGGAGCATATCATTTTTTCCAATCGTTTTTGCTCATTCAAGCTAAGATCCTTTGCAAGAAAGCTTTTGTTCGTTCTTCTTTAGGATGATTAAAGAGATCTGCTGCACTGCCTTCTTCAGCGATAACTCCTTTATCCATAAAGAGGACTTTGTCTGAAACATCTTTGGCAAAACCCATTTCATGAGTTACAACGACCATTGTCAATCCTGTATTTGCAAGGTCTTTCATGGTTTTTAAAACTTCACCAACCATCTCTGGGTCAAGAGCAGAAGTAGGTTCATCAAAAAGTAGGACATCCGGGTTCATGGAAAGTGAGCGGGCAATTGCAACCCGTTGTTTTTGTCCGCCAGATAACTGAGCAGGCTTAGCCGAAACGTAGGGTTGCATGCCGACATGCTTTAAATTTTTCATCGCAATTTCTCGTGCTTCTTTCCTGTTTCTTTTCAAGACAGTGGTCTGCCCAGTGACACAATTTTCTAGGACATCCATGTTATTAAATAAATTAAAGGATTGAAAAACCATACCTAAACGGGCTCGATACTTAGGCAGATCATAACCTTTTTGTAATACATCTTCTCCATTGTAAAGAATTTCCCCGCTAGTGGGTTTTTCTAACAAGTTGATGCAACGTAATAAAGTGGATTTACCTGACCCGGAAGAGCCAATGATGGTTAATACTTCGCCTTTATTGACTGTAGTTGAGATATCTTTGAGTACTTCATTACTGCCAAAATTTTTCTTTAAATGATTAATTTCGATAATTGCTGCCATTTCCATCCCTCCTATTCATGACCAAAAGTGCTGTCATCTAACTTAGTATAAGAACTTGGACCATCCATTTTCTTTTCCATTAGCCGTAATAGACCGGTTGCTGTCAAGGTCATAACTAGATAAATGGCCCCGACAATCGTGAAGGTTTGGAAAAATTGCAGATTGGTTCCAGCCGCAGCTGTTCCCTGGAAGAAAAGATCACCTACACTAATTACACTTAAAACAGCTGTATCTTTAATATTAATGACTGTTTCATTGCCAATGGCTGGCAAAATGTTACGGATCGTTTGTGGTAAGATGACTTTGATCATCGTTTGTCCATGAGTCATGCCTAGGGCCTGGGCAGCTTCAAATTGACCTTCATCAACAGAGAAAATACCGCCACGAACAATTTCTGACATATAGGCCCCGGTGTTGATTGAAACAATCAGAAGAGCTGCAATTGTTCGATTCATATCGATCGAAAATAAGAGAGCCAGGCCGTAATAAATAACCATGGCTTGGACCATCATGGGTGTTCCGCGAAAGACCTCGATATAAATACGTAACAGTCCGTTTAATACTTTTTGCAAGAAACGCCAAAGAGCATTTTCGGCTTGAGGTAAAGTCCGAAAGACCCCAATTAATAAACCAATCAATGTGCCGGCCACTGTTGAAACAAGTGCGATCAGCAAAGTGAGTCCGGCTCCTTTTAAGAATAACCCGCCATATTGAGAGATAATATTTTTAAAAGAGGTCATTAAACCATTAGAATTCTCACTCTTTTTGTTAGAAGAAGGCTGATTAGCTACGGCTTGATCCATAATCTTCAAACGCTCTTTATGGCTGATGCCGCTTAAAATCTGATTCACTTTTTCTTGATCAGGATCGTCTTTACGCATACCAACGGCTACTTGGACATCTTCTGGTTCTGTTTGAAAACCATTATCCTTTTCAAATGAGATCATGGTCAGATTCTTATTTACATTCGTGGCTGTGATTCCTTCCGGGCGTTCACTCACATAGCCATCGATAGTACCCGAAGCCAAGGCGACACGCATAGCAGAAAAGTCTTTTTGAGCCTGCTGCTTGTCAACACCTGGAATTTGATCAATTACTGTGTAATGAAAAGTGTTGAGTTGCGCTGTGATTTTAGCTCCTTTAAAATCTTTTAGACTCTGTGCTTCAGCAAAATCACCATCTTTACGTGTAACGACAACTAGATCTGATTCATAATAGGGATCAGTAAAGTCGATTTCTTTACGTCGCTGGGCTGTAGGTGACATACCGGCAACGATCCCATCGATTTTCCCTGATTTTAAAGCAGGGACTAAGCCGTCCCATTGGATCGGAACTATGACTAGTTTTTTGTCCATGCCTTTGGCAATTTTTTTCGCCATTTCCACGTCATATCCACCTGCATAAGAACCATTTTCGCCGTTTTTAGCTACCGCTCCATTGGAATCTGTCGTTTGGGTCCAGTTAAAAGGGGCATAAGCGGTTTCCATTCCTACGCGAAATTCATTTTCAGGTGTTAGACTATCTGCAGATGCTTGGATCGTCATAAAAAAGCTTGTTATCAAAACGAGTAATAGCCCAATTTTCTTTTTCATATTTTCTACCTCCTAATTTTTGTGTGAATTTTGAAAAACACAAGCTTTTTGTACAAAAAAAGCAGCCGTACTCCATGGTTGGAAAACGACTGCAGACATTTCGTCAACAAACTTCTCACAAAACATAGCGCACCTTAGCTTGTACTAAGACAGTCCGCAAACTATTAATTTGCGACCCAACGATTTTTTTTAAGCAAAGAAAAAATCGTTTCGGCGATTTTCCCTAGACCTGCTTCTTCGTGTTGCTTCACTTAGCAGGGTTAATGAAAACCGCGACCTCTACCTGTTCAAAGGTATTCTTTTATTCAAATTCAACTAACTTTCATCAAGTTTAGGGAAAAAAGTTCACTTTGTCAACCATTATCGGGAAATTAATTATAGTTGATTGCTGAACCAAGCAGTAAATATCCTCTAAGAAGAATGCCAGTGAATTTTTTTCTTACCTTCAGATTCACGCCCTAAAATGGCTTGAATGACACTTAAGCCAATCAATAATCCTAAGAGTAAATAAATCAGACTGCTATATTGGGTGACTCCCCATCCCCAAGCATGATAAATCAGCATCACGATCCAAAGTACAAGTGCTGAAATAACATTTAACAAACTAAAAGCCCAAAGATTTCCATTTTCATTACGACTGAGATAGAAAATAGAGAATAAGAGACTAAGTGCTAACCAGGCGATATTAATTAAAATAAATGCCCAATAA
Organism: Tetragenococcus sp.; assembly: GCA_035300805.1. Lineage (GTDB taxonomy): Bacteria > Bacillota > Bacilli > Lactobacillales > Enterococcaceae > Tetragenococcus. The sequence continues at coordinate 4,405 of DATGVB010000206.1, forward strand.
ATAATTGCCGCTAACATAGAATTGTTCACCTCACTTAATATTTAAATCATTTTAATTTTATCATTTTTTAGGGCAGATGTCATAAATATTGGCTGTCTTTTATTAAAAAGCAATGAAGACAAAGTTTGCTAGATATTGTATGATAAAAAGTGAATAACTGGATAATAGGAGAAAGTAATGACAGAAAAAACTGAAAAAGAAAAAATGATTGCTGGAGAATTATATTTTTCAGCCGATCCTGAATTAGTAGCAGACCGCAAGCATGCCAAACAAAGACAATTACTGATCAATCAGACAACTGATCTTGTTCTTAAAAGAGAATTAGTCAAAGAGACTTTTGGACAGGTAAAAAACCAAGTACATATCGAGGCGAATCTTCGCTTTGATTATGGTTATAATATTTCAGTGGGGAAAAATTTCTATGCGAATTATGACTGTGTATTATTAGATATTTGTCCTATAACGATAGGGGATAATTGCATGTTAGCACCAAATGTTAAATTGTATACTGCTAGTCATCCGATCGAAGCTGCTAAGCGCAACAGTGGTTTAGAAAATGGGGCTCCGATCAGTCTGGGTGATAACGTTTGGATTGGCGGTAATGCGACTTTACTTCCGGGTGTGACTTTAGGTGATAATGTGGTTGTCGGAGCCGGCAGCGTTGTCACTCGATCATTTCCCGCAGATGTTGTCATTGCAGGAAATCCAGCGCGTGTGATCCGCAGCATTGAAACGGGAGCAAATTTTAATGAACTAACCAGAGAAACTCAGCAAATTGATAGCCAGTTGATTGATTTGCTTGAAAAAAGAATGCAGCTGAATAATAAATCCAAAGTTCAATCAGAAGAAATTTGGCAAAATATCAGTCAGCTGACGGAAAGTAAAAAGTACCAGCATGAAATTTTAGCCGTTTATACGAAGATAAATGAATTAACAAAAAAAGTACAGGAGGGATAGTTATGGATGGAAAAAGTCGTCGCCAAGAAATTTTAAGCTGTTTATCACAATCGGATGAAGCCATTAGTGCACGTAAATTAGCAGCCTATTTTAATGTAAGCCGTCAGATTATTGTGGGTGATATTGCTTTATTGCGTGCTTCAGGAGATGAAGTTATTGCTACCGCACGTGGTTATAAAATGAATCATGATCAAGCGGCTTTTAAAACCAAGATTGTAGTTCAACATACCAAAGAACAGACTAGACAAGAATTAGAAACAATTGTAGCTTTAGGTGGTGAAGTGGTCGATGTGATTGTGGAACACGATCTTTACGGTGAAATAGTTGGAAATCTTTATATCAAGAGTCAGGCTGATGTAGATGAGTTTATCCAAAAATATGAAGCATCCCAAGCTAGTTTATTGCTACAATTAACCAATGGCATCCATTTACATACGATTATCTACCAAAAAAAAGAAGATCTTGAAAAAATCAGACAAGCACTGGCTAAAGCGGGTCTTTTATATCAGGAGTAGTGAAAACTCTTGACTTTTTAGTTAAGATAAGGTAAATTAAGCACATTAAGAAAAGAAAAGTCCAGTGAATAGGAAAGTAGACTTGACTGCTTTAAAGAGAGACTCTGTGTGGTGAAAAGAGTTAAGTTATGAAAAGTTGAAAATGGCCTAGGAGGATAGTGTATCGATAAGTAGATATACTCGGAGATCCTACCGTTAAAAAGGATACCGATCTTTCTATTTAAGAAATGTTGGGTTAAGAAAAACACTAGGTTTTTAAACAAAAGGTGGTAACACGATGATGCGTCCTTTTACTGATAGCTTTTTATCAGTAAAAGGATTTTTTTTATATAAAAAGTGATGAAGCGGCAAGTAATTCAGTTGATTTTTCACATAGAGCCCTTTTAGCCGAAAAAAAGAGTAAGACCAGCTTTATGAAAATGGCCATGGAGCTTCTGGCTGATTAAAATAGCTGACTCAGCCACGGACTCAGCAATCGATATCTTAACGAAGAAGCGAAGTTTTTAGTTAAACTTAACTGAGATGGTACCGCGTCAAAAAGCGTCCTCAAGAGACGGGTATATAAATGTGCCTCAGACTCTTGAGGTTTTTTAGTAAAAAGATGAAAAGAAATAAGGAGTGGATCAAATGATTGATTTAAAAAATGTTTCAGTAACTTTTCGGCAAGGAAATCGCGAAATTCCAGCTGTTAAAAATGTTAACCTATCTGTAGATGAAGGAGATATTTATGGTATCGTAGGTTATTCTGGTGCCGGCAAGAGTACTTTAGTACGAGTGATCAACTTATTACAAGTGCCCACTGCAGGTACTGTTGAAGTTAATGGAGTTGATTATACCACTTTAAAACCGGTAGAACTGCGGACTAAAAGAAAGTCTATCGGGATGATTTTTCAGCATTTTAATCTGATGAATAGTCGCTCGATCTTTGATAATGTGGCTTTTTCTTTAAAATATTCAGGAAAAACCAAAAAGGAAAGGCGGACTAAAGTGAATGAGTTGCTTGAGCTGGTCGGACTAGAAGATAAGATCAACGCCTATCCCAGTCAATTATCGGGCGGTCAAAAACAAAGGGTGGCTATTGCGCGAGCGCTGGCTAATGACCCGAAAATTTTACTTTGTGATGAAGCGACTAGTGCTTTAGATCCTAAAACCACACTGCAGATTTTAGCTTTACTAAAAAAATTGAATCAGCAATTAGGTCTGACGATTGTATTAATTACCCATGAAATGCAAGTAGTCAAGGAAGTCTGTAATAAAGTAGCTGTCATGGAAGAAGGCGAAATTATTGAACGCGGAGATAGTATTCAAATCTTCAGTCAGCCCCAACGTCCTTTGACTAAGGACTTTATCCGAACCGCAACCCATATTGATCAGGCTTTAGCTACAATTTTAAATAGTAAAAGTTTCTCTGCTTTGGCTGAAAATGAATGGTTAGTCGAGCTGTCTTATGTTGGCGATCAGACAAGTGAACCGCTGATTGCTGAATTGTTAACCAAGTTTCAAGTTACGACCAATATTTTATATGGAAATGTTGAGATTATTCAAGATACCCCTTTTGGCAGTCTGATCGTGACTTTTTCCGGTGAAGAAAAACAGCGTCAAGCAGCTTATGACTACTTAGTAGATCAGGGAATATATATTAATATCTTAAAAAAAGCTGAAAAAGGAGGAATTTAAAATGCAAGCTTTACTTGAAAAGTATTTACCCAATGTGATGGAAATTCCTGATGAATTTGTTGTGGCCACCAAAGAAACAATTTATATGACTGTTTATACGGCTCTGATTGCCGGAATATTAGGGATCTTATTTGGAATTTTACTGGTTGTCACCCGTCCGGGAGGTCTATTGGAAAATAAAATTTTCTTTAATATCTTGGATCAAGTGGTCAATATTGTGCGTTCGATTCCTTTTATTATCCTGTTGGCTTTACTGGTTACTTTTACCCGTTTTGTTGTAGGAACTTCGATTGGGGCCAAAGCAGCTCTGGTACCTTTGATCGTAGGAGTGGTTCCTTTTTATGCACGGCAGATCGAAGTTGCTTTACTTGAAGTGGACCCGGGAGTGATCGAAGCAGCTCAGGCCATGGGTACCAGTCCAATAGGAATCATTTTTCGCGTTTATCTGCTAGAAGGGTTGCCGGGAATCATCCGTGTGTCTGCCTTAACTATTATTAATCTGATTGGTTTAACCGCTATGGCCGGAGCAGTAGGTGCGGGTGGATTAGGTAATTTAGCAGTGACACGTGGTTACAACCGTTTTCAAACGGATGTCACCTGGATTTCCATGCTGATTATTTTAATATTAGTATTTATCAGTCAAGCCTTTAGTAACTGGCTGGTGAAAAAAGTTAGTCATTAGGTCAAATAGCTATTTGTGTTTTTAGCAAAAAAAATCAGGCTCAGCTGAGTCTGATTTTTTTATTCAATGATAAGTACACCTTCGGCTAACTTGAAGGGACTCTTTTCATTAATATGGTCATAAAACATAATTCCATTTAAATGATCGATTTCATGCTGTACGACAATGGCCGGATAGTTTTTTAAGCGGATTTTCTTTTTTTCTCCGAGAGCGTTAAAATAGCGTAAGGTAATACGCGCCTGGCGAGTGACATAACCAGGAACCTCACGATCAACAGAAAGGCAACCTTCACCTTCGCCCAAGGCGGCCTCTTGGACCGAATAGCTTAAGATTTTTGGATTATATAAGACATCTTTAAATTCGGGCTCAGCACTATTTTCTGGATCCAAACTAGGAACAAGCACAGCTGTCATCCGTTTTGATACATTGATTTGCGGAGCTGCAAGTCCGACACCACCACGCAGCTGTAGTTCTTCAGCTTTTTTAGGATCTTGACTATTTTCTAAAAATTTCATCATTTCTTTTCCTAGCTCTTTCTCTTCATCACTTAATGGAAAAGAGACTTCTTTGGCCACTTTGCGTAAGGTAGGATGACCTTCGCGAATAATATCATCCATAGTAATCATTGATGAAAAATCTCCTCTCAATAAATTTACACCTATTACAGTGTAACATAAATAATGATATGGAGGGGTAAAAATTGTTTGAAAGAAGTTGTAAAAACAGTTACAATAAAAATAATAAACGCTAATTATTTTTTGTTTAATCGCTATCTTAAATCGTGATAACGTTAATTATAGAGTTTCCAATAAGGAGGAAAAAAGGGTGAAAATTGTTGCAGTAGAAGAAGCTGTCGGTATGGCTTTATGCCAGGATATGACACAAATTATTCCCGCTGAAAAAAAAGGACCGCGTTTTCGTAAAGGCCACGTAATTACTAAAGAAGATATTCCAGTACTTTTAAGTATGGGTAAACAACACGTCTATGTATGGGAAGAACAAGCAGGAATGATCCATGAAGAAGATGCCGCGCGTATGCTTTACCAGATGTGTGCCAGTGATTTTTTACAGCCAACTGAAGTTAAAGAAGGAAAAATTGAAGCGATTGCTCAAGAAGAGGGATTACTAACGGTAGCTGAAAAACGTTTGAATATTGTCAATGCAACTGGAGAAACGATGATTGCTACACGCAGTAATTACTATGCTTTAAAAAAAGGTGAGGCTGCTGCGGGTATGAGGATCATCCCCTTGGCAATTGAAAAAGAAAAAATGTTAGCTTTACAAGAAGAAATCGGGGATGAGCCTTTATTGACTCTGCATCCCTTTACTCATAAAAAAATCGGTATTGTAAATACAGGAAGTGAGATTTATCATGGACGGATCAAAGATGGTTTTGAACCAGTTTTAAGGAAAAAAGCAGCTGCCTTTTCAGCTGAAATTTTAGCTATTGAAGTAGTTGATGATAAAACGACTATGATTGAAGAGACGATCAATAAAATGTTAGCTTTAGGTTGCGATATTGTCCTTTGCACTGGAGGAATGAGTGTTGATGCAGATGATTTGACACCTAAAGCAATCGAAAATGTCAGTGATCAAATGGTCTGCTATGGGACACCGGTTTTACCTGGCTCAATGTTTGCGTTAGCCTACATGAATGATGGCTGTGCAATCATGGGTCTTCCAGGAGCGGTCATGTTTTCAGAAAAAACGATTTTCGACTTGATCTTTCCAAGAGTTATGGCAAATATTCACTTAACACCTACAGACATTGCCCAATTAGGTTGCGGCGGCTTGCTGTAGAGAAAGGATATTTTTGATGTCACCATTTTTAATTTCTCTAAAAACCGCTTCTTTGGCAGGCGTGATCACATTCTTTTTAGGGATCATTGTCGCTAAAGCAGTAATTATGATCAAAAATGATTATCTCAAAATGATCATCGACGGTCTGTTAACTTTGCCGATGGTTTTACCGCCAACAGTTGCTGGTTTTTTCTTACTTTACATTTTTGGTGTAAATGGACCAGTCGGGAAGTTTTTTCTTGATTATTTTACTTATAAAATTGCCTTTTCCTGGAGTGCCACCGTTTTGGCTGCAGTCGTGATCTCTTTTCCTTTGATGTATCGTTCAGCACGTGGGGCAATTGAACAAGTCAACGAGAACTATCGTTATGCAGCTCAAACTTTAGGCCTTTCTGAAAGCTATATTTTCTTTAAAATTCAATTGCCTCTGGCTACACCAGGAATTCTTTCAGGAGGTATCTTGTCTTTTGCCCGTGGTCTAGGGGAATTTGGTGCGACTGCTATGATTGCTGGCAATATCGCTGGTAAAACGCGTACCCTGCCGTTATCGATTTATTCTTCGGTGGCTGCTGGACGTATGGAAGATGCTTATCGTGAAGTTGCAGTCATTGTGGTTTTTTCTTTCATTGTCGTTGTTGTAATGAATTTATTGACAGTCAGAGGGGGTAAAAGACGATGAGTTTTGAAATTAATATTGAAAAGAAATTAAATACTTTTACCCTCAAGGCTAATTTTTCTTCTGGGCAGGATCATACTGCTTTATTGGGAGCTTCTGGTTCAGGAAAAAGCATGATTTTAAAATGTATCGCTGGTATTGAAACTCCCGATAACGGTTTTATTAAAGTCAATGATCGCATCCTTTTTGATTCAGAGAAAAAAATCAATCTAAAACCGCAAAAAAGGCAAGTGGGTTATTTATTCCAAGACTATGCCCTTTTTCCTAATTTTACAGTCAGAAAAAATATCGCCTGCGTTTTACGAAATAAAAAACAAAAAGCGAAGGTAAGAAATTTGTTGGAACGTTTTGATATTGTTGAATTAGCAGATTTCTATCCCAGAGAGCTTTCAGGTGGACAAAAACAACGAGTTGCTTTAGCACGTTTACTGGCTTTTGAACCCGATATTTTAATGTTAGATGAAGCTTTTTCAGCTTTAGACACTTTCCTAAAAGAAAAAGTCGAGCTGGAGATGAAAGAATTTTTAGCTGATTATCCGGGAGATGTCATTATTGTAAGTCATGATCGCAATGAGGCTTACCGTTTATGTAAAAAATTAGTTATCTTAGATCACGGTCATACACTGGAAAAAGGTGATTTAAAGCAGATTTTCGCCGAGCCTCAGTTTTTAGCAACTTCGAAAATAACGGGCACCAAGAATTTTTCGACCATTAGAAAAGTAGATGATTATCACCTAGAAGCTTTAGATTGGGGAATTGAGCTGCAAACAACAGAAAAAATCGGCCCGGAAATAAGGATGATCGGTATTAGAGCCCATGATTTTTA
>DATGVB010000207.1:0-3871 GCA_035300805.1 Tetragenococcus sp.
GATAAAATAAGAAAACATGAAGACGGTATTATTGCGATTACTGACTTTTTCGCCTAAATTTTGCACGCGCGTCTGGTTGGCTACTTGACCAAACTGATTGCCCACATCGACTAAAATAATGGCTAAAATCAAAACAACTAAATGTTGAGCCCAGAAATGGAGCAGGATAAAGGCCGATGTTTGCATAAAGACACCCATTAAAACAATCTTTTTTTCAGAATAAGAATCAGATAGTCGACCTACAATCGGAGCAGCAAAAGCTCCCACCAAACCTAAAATTGCTAGTAAGCCGGCTTCGAATGTCCCCCAATGATAAACTGGACTACTGATGTAAAAAATTAAAGTTGCCCAGAAAAGAGAAAAGGTCCCAAACATGAAAAAACCAGAAATGGAAGACTCACGTAGAATACTTTGATTTTTAATTAAACTGGGAATACTTTTGATCGAATTTAAATAAGATAGAGATGAATTATTGGTCGTATCTTGTGGCATTTTAAAAAATAAGAAAAGCGTTAAAATCAAAATGAAAACTGTAGCGATTAAATAAATTGAGCGCCAAGGTAAAAAGCTAGCCACAATACCAGAAAAAGTGCGTGATAATAAAATTCCGATCAATAAACCACTCAGCAAGGTGCCCACCACTTGCCCGCGTTTTTGTGTCCCTGCTAAAACAGCCCCATAAGGAATAATAATTTGCGGTACAACTGATAATAAGCCAATTAGAAAGGAGCAAGTAATGAAAATTTTAAAGCCAGGGGCTAAAAAAGCCGCCAGTAAGGATAAAGAAGATAGACCAGACATGGTAATGATCAACTGCCGTTTGTTTAAGACATCCCCCAGCGGGACAATAAAAAGTAGTCCGATAGCATAACCTAATTGGGTCAGCATGGTGACTATGCCGATTTTTCCGATGCTGACATTAAAAGTCGTAGCAATTTGGGTGCCAATGGGCTGGGCATAATATAGATTAGCAACAACTACTCCACAAGTAATAGCTAATAGAAGAATAAAATTTTTGGTGAGTACAGTGGAATTCTTTTCCATCTGTAAAGGCCTCCTTTATAAAATAAATGTAAATGAAATGATGAAAATTTCATACAAATTCTACTATAACATATTCTTGTTGATTAGACTTTCATAAAAGTCAGGGTTATAATGAAAAAGTCACTAATGATTTTTCACACGCAACTTCATTAGAGTGTACTGTTGGAGAATGGTCACTAGGAACCTTTACTTCCATTGACGGACTTGTCATTATTAGCGTGAAAAAATGTAAGGAGGATTTTAAATGACAAATCTGCTCACTATTATTGTTATTGTACTTTTTGCTGCTTTTTTGTATGTATTTTATCGGATGCAAAAAAAACATCTTAAGTTTTCAACTCGAGTATTTACTGGACTTTTTGCAGGTATTCTTTTTGGTGGAGTTTTACAGCTGATTTTTGGAACTGAGCATAAAGTAGTTATTCAATCATTGGATTGGATCTCAATTGTTGGTAATGGCTATGTCGGCTTATTACAAATGCTTGTTATGCCACTGGTTTTTGTTTCTATCGTAGGTGCGTTTACACGGATGACAGAAAGCTCAAAAATCGGCAAGATCAGTGTCAATGTCCTGGCGATTTTACTGGGAACAACGGCTATAGCGGCTTTGATCGGTATTTTAATGGTCATGTTGTTTAACTTAGATGGAGCTACTTTCACTAAAGGAGCAGCTGAAACTGCGCGTATTGCTGAAATTACACAAAAGCAGACTGAAGTACAAGATTTATCGATCCCACAACAAATACTTGAATTTATCCCAACCAATGTATTTGCTGATTTTGCTGGTTTGCGTTCAACGAGTACAATTGGTGTCGTGATTTTTTCAGCATTTGTAGGTGTGGCTTATTTGGGAGTAAAACGTAAATCTCCTAAAGAAGCTGAGATATTTAACAAAATCATTGAAAGCTTATATAAAATTGTGATGCGTATTGTGACTTTGGTTTTGCGTTTAACGCCTTATGGGGTGTTTGCTTTAATGACTAAAGTTTTAGCTACCAGTGATTTTAATGCTATTTTAAATTTAGGTGTCTTTATTATCGCTTCTTATGTAGGTCTTTTCCTAGTATTGCTGATTCATTCTATTTTACTGGCGACAGTCAAAGTGAATCCAATTACCTATTTTAAAAAAGCTTTCCCAGCCTTAAGCTTTGCTTTTACTTCACGTTCAAGTGCAGGAGCATTGCCGATGAATCTTGAAACTCAGACAAAAGCTTTAGGAGTGGACGATGCTACAGCCAATTTTGCAGGTAGTTTTGGGATCTCTATTGGTCAAAACGGTTGTGCCGGGCTTTATCCTGCCATGCTTGCGACAATTGTTGCACCAACAGCTGGAGTGGATATCTTTAGCTGGCAATTTATCTTATCATTAATTGTGATCGTTACGATCAGCTCATTTGGAGTTGCTGGTGTCGGAGGCGGTGCTACCTTTGCCTCTTTAATTGTTTTAGGTGCCATGAATCTGCCAATCACGATTGTCGGATTGGTGATCTCAGTTGAACCATTGATCGATATGATGCGTACTTTAGTAAATGTCAGCGATAGTATGGTCGCTGGAGTGGTAACAAGTGCTCGTTTGCATGAACTAGATCACGATCAACTAAATGATCCTAAGGCAGTAGTTGCAGGAAACGAATAAGAGATGAGAAAGGTGCGTGTGCCTTTCTTTTTTTTAATAATTTATCCGATTTTTTAAAATCGGATAAATTGTTAAAAAAAGTACCCGAAATGTAAATTGGGTATATTTTTGTTTGTTAAGATAGCAAGAAAGCTGAAATATTCAGAAGATTGGTAAAAATTATGGATTAATTCTAGTTTTTTAAAACTCTAATTCATAGATTTGTGGTAGAATAGCTTCAATCTTCATTTTTTTACTATTATTTTATTAATGATTCGTGAAATAAATTACAATCGGGAGGGTTTTTATGAAAGTTTTGAAACGTTTGACTTTGATTCAAAAAATTATCATCGGGATCATTATTGGTGCCATCTTGGGAATGACGGTACCTTCATGGACTGCAATCGGTATTTTAGGGGATTTATTTATTAACGCCTTAAAGGCTATTGCACCACTTTTAGTATTTATTCTAATTATTAATTCCTTGGCCCAACAAGAAGAAGGGCAAAAGACGCATATGAAGACAGTTATTGTCTTATATCTGATCGCGACTTTCGTGGCGGCTTTGACGGCTGTATTTGCAGCTTATCTATTTCCCGTAAAAATAGTTTTACCTGATGTTGCGGTTAAAGAAACAGCGCCCCAAAGTCTAGCCAAAGTCTTGACCGATATTTTAAATGGTGCTGTCATGAATCCCGTTGAAGCAATTACTGAGGGCAGCTACTTGGCTTTACTTTTTTGGGGGTGTTTGTTTGGTTTTACTTTACGCTATGCTGGGAGTCGCACAAAAGAAGTATTGAGGGATCTGACCAATGGCGTACAAAATGTCGTCCAACTGATTATTCAATTTGTGCCATTCGGGATTGTCGGTTTAGTCTTTCGGTCTGTTGCAGAAATCGGTGTCAAAGGACTTGTCGATTATGGCCGGTTGATTTTTTTAGTAGTGGGTACGATGTTTTTTGTTGGTTTAGTGGTTTATCCTTTAATGACGTTTATCTTGTTAGGTCAAAACCCCTATCCGCTGAATCTGTATTGCCTGAAAGAAAGTGGTATTCCAGCTTTCTTTACTCGTAGTTCCGCAGTCAATATTCCTATTAATATGGAGTTATGCAAAAAGCTGGGCTTGTCTGAAGAATCTTATTCTGTTTCGATTCCTTTAGGGGCAACAGCAAACAGTGGGGGAGCTGCGATCACCATTTCGTTGATGACTTT
>DATGVB010000208.1:0-5783 GCA_035300805.1 Tetragenococcus sp.
ATCCAGCTACTTTAAGTAATGGCGTTTTATCCCAGTTAGCTAGTACAGGTATCTTATCTACCCTCTTTGCTGTGGCTCTTTTAGCATCTGGTCAGAATTCAACCATCACTGGCACTTTGACTGGTCAAGTTATCATGGAAGGCTTTATCCATATGCGTATGCCGATCTGGCTACGTCGTTTAGTCACTCGCCTCATTTCAGTAGTACCTGTTATTATTTGTGTTTTGATTACCAGCAAACAAAGTACCGTTGATGAACACGTAGCTTTGAACAATCTAATGAATAACTCGCAAGTATTCTTAGCTTTTGCCTTACCCTTTTCAATGATTCCATTACTAATGATGACCAATAGTCAAGCTGAAATGAGCGGTCGTTTTCGAAATAATTTAGTCGTCAGGATCATCGGCTGGTTTTCAGTTATCGGTCTGACCTATTTAAATCTAATCGGATTACCTGATCAAATTGTTGGTTTCTTTGGTGATGATCCAACCAGCAGTCAAGTTCATTTCGGTCATACAATTGCTTATCTTTTAATTGTTGTGATTTTGTCTTTATTAGCTTGGACGATCATCGAATTACACAATGGCAATAAAAAGGTTGAAATGCAAATAGCAGAAGAAAAAGATGCATCCTTAGCCGCTCAAGAAGAAGCTAGAACAACTGTTAAACAACAAATCACTAAGCCAAAAAACAAAGAATTCTTTTCTATTTTAGTTGGGGTCGATGAATCAGATAATGCCCAAAAAGCCTTTCGTTATGCAGTCAAAAAAGCTAGCAATGAACAAACCAAACTGACGATCGCAACGGTAATTGAGTCCGATGAAATCAATGTTTACCAAGCTTTGGATAATGATCATCTGAAAGCTGCTCGCAAACAACATGAAGAAAACTTACTTAAGTATCAGCAATACGCTTTAAATCAGGGAGTTCCAGGAACTGAACTCTTTGTCGATGAAGGAGCACCTGCCGAAAGGATCATCAATCATATTTTACCGCAAACTAATTGTGATTTACTGATTATTGGATCGCACGCCAAACACGGAATGAAAGACTACTTTGGTACCAGTGCTTCCTATATGGCTAAAAATTCACCTATCTCAATAATGATCATTCGTTAAATACATTAAAAATCATCCACTTTGATTTGTGGATGATTTTTTAATGTTAAGATAATTTACCCGAAATTCAAAAAATCGAGTAAACTTTAAATAATTTGCTGATCACTTAAGCGAACTCCGCAAAATTTTTCTAAAAGCTCCTCATATTCAGAACCAGCAGCAGCTAAAGATCCAGTTCCTGAAAAAGAGTAGACGACAGTCATGATCTTATGTTTTCCTTTTGTGATCATAGCTCGCTGGCTATCACTTGTCGGATTGCCGAAAGCTCCTAGATCATCATACAAAGTTGGTAGACCAGCGATATCGATATTTTCTTTTCCGATGCCTTGATAGTGCTCTCCTTTTTTCGCTGCCTGCCAAATAATGTCTCCTTGCAAATGCTCAAGATCATAAGAACCGATTGAAAAAGCAGTCTTTACTGAAATAATATTCTGAAGATCCACTACATTATTGATGTGATACAGGCCATTTCCTTTTACAACTCTTCTTAGCATCGCTTCAGCAGCATTACGATAAGATGAAGGTGATTTACCCAGAGTTTTATAAGCTTCTCGGGTATTTTTTATAGCCTCAATTTTAGCAATATCAGACAATTCATAACGATTGGCTAAATCCTGGGTTACTTCATCCATACAAGTCAAAATTTCTTTAGTGCTCTTTTTTATTTCCAACTCATAAAACAGCACTAATAAATTAGCCTCTGAAACTGTTTTACTCAGTTGATTTTTGATTCGCATATGCGATCCTCCTTACAGCAATAATTACTTTATTATAGCACAATTTTAATCTTCACCTAAAAACTCAGCTTTTTCTTCGATTTCTTCAGGTAAATTAATATTATATTTCTCTGCCTGTTTCTTATTCACATAAGTAGTTCCTTTTTTATAAACAAAGACAGGCGTTGTCGCCGGATCAGCTCCATTTAAGATATCGGCTGTCATTTTACCAGTTTGTACACCTAACTCATGCTGGTCGATCCCAACTGTCGCGATCCCGCCTTGTTCAACCATCGCATCAACAGATGGAATAATCGGAATTTCCTTTTTATCTGCTGTATTAACTACCGTTGACATAGCATTTGCAATCACATTATCATTAGGAATATAAATAAAATCAATATCATCCATCACATCAATAGTCTGCGTAATTTCATTAGATGATGGAACTGCAAATTTCTGTGTTGTAAAACCTTGTTTTTTCGCCTGTTTTTGAGCTTCAGCCACTTGTGGCTTGACATTATCTTCTGAAGAAGCATACAAAATCGCCATCTTTTTAGCATCCGGCAGCAGTTCTTTAGCTAAGACCATTTGTTGGTCAATCGGCACTGTATTCGACACGCCTGTCATCATGCCGCCAGGTTTTTTTAAAGAATCAACAAAACCTTGCCCCACTGGATCGGCAATTGCACCTAACACAATTGGCGTATCAGAAGTCGCATTAGCCAGCGCCTGTACAGCGGGCGTGGCAATACCTACAAAAATATCGGCTTTTTTATTGACCAGTTGTTCACTCATTGTTTGCAGTTTGCTTTGATCTCCTTGGCCATTCTGAAATTCGACTTTTAAATTTTTACCTTTTTGATAACCAGATTCTGCCAGACCATCTTCAATTCCTTGACGGATCTTGTCTAAAGATGGATGACTGACAAATTGCAGAATTCCTACTGTAACCGTCTGCTCTTTGGCTGAACTTTCTGTTTTTATATCTCCCGTATTATTACTTTTACTTCGACCTAATGCAAAAGCCCCTCCGATAAACAAAACAGCTAATACAGCTCCAGCAAGAATCATCATTTTTTTATTTTTCATCACTTTTCCTCCTCTAAAAGATAGATTTTTCTGAATTTTTTGACAAACACAAAAAACAGCAATAACCCTGCGATTATTGCTGCTAACAAAAACCGCATAGATTAGAATCTATGCGGTAGAAAATTTATTATCCGGCATAGATACAAAGCTTAGAGTGTTCGTCTAAATCGTTGTATCCATGGATGAAGCTCCATCAATACAACAACCTACGCCAATTTTGCCAAGAATTAAAGACTTGAATTTGGTAAATTGTATTCATAATGGCTCCTCCTTGTTGATTTAATGATGCTATCATACATGATAACAAAAGATCCGTCAATAGTTTTTTACAGATCAAAAATTCGATTTGGATTCAGAATATTTTTAGGATCCATGGCTTTTTTCACGGCCCTTAAAACTTTCATGTATTCTTCAGAGTAAAAATAAGATAAATATTGCTTCTTTTCTAGTCCAATACCATGTTCAGCTGAAGGCAACCCACCTAATTCTTCGACTAAATGATATAATTGTTTTTCATATTCAACTAATAAATTTTTCCAATCCTGATCTTCATAAGCTTGCTGCAAAACACAAATATGGATATTGCCATCTCCTGCATGACCAAAAAAAGCACTGGAAATATGCATTTTATCAGCATATTCTTTTGATTTTATGATCAGTTCTGGTACATTGCGCGTAGGTACTACCGGGTCATACATCTTAGTTGTTGCCGCAGCATAAATTCCAGTTAAAATATGGTCACGAATATTCCAGACTAATTTTGCTTCATCTTCAGCTAAAATACGCTGATTCAAAGAGCCCGCTTGAGTGACGATGGTAGTTAACTCGTCTATTTGAAATGCCAGATTTTTTTCATCATTTGAATTTACTGTCAATAATAAAAAGGCCGCCCCAGCTTGATCGACCATCTTGACTTGCAGATAATCTTCCGAATAACGCATGGAATTTTTTTCTAATAACTCCAGTGCAACTGGTTCAACGGGTGAGTTTAAAATTTGATAAACTACCGGTGCCAAGTCCTCTAGTTTCTCAAAACCAACTAACATGGAGCGTTCAAAAGCTGGTTTAGGGATAATTTTCAGCTGCAATTCAGTGATTACGCCCAAAGTCCCTTCTGATCCGATGAATAAATCTTTCAAATCATAAGCTGAACTATTCTTCTGATTTAAGCTACCGGCATGGATAACATCGCCGTTAGCTAAAACCACATCATAACCACGAATATTATCTCGTGTCACTCCATATTTGATCGCACGCATACCGCCAGCATTGGTGCCCACATTTCCACCAATAGTTGCTGTTTTCTCGCCTGGATCAGGAGCATAAAAATAAGGAGTATCCGCTAAGTATTCGCGGATCTGAGTCAAAGTGACTCCTGCCTGTACATTTAAAGTCAGTGTGTCAGTGTCTAAAGACAGAATCTTATTCATCTTAGCCAGGCTTAAAAACCATTCATTTGGATGCGGATAAGTTGCCCCAGTCAATCCTGTATGCGCACCAATAGTAATTACTTTTTTGTTTTCAGCATTCGCTTTTTTCATGAAGTCGCTCACATCTTCAGTCGTCTTAGCATAGCCGATCAATTCCGCCTGACCCGCTTTTAACTCATGCGCATTTGAAGTTAGCAAATCTTCTGGTACCGTTTTTACAATTTCCATTTATGTCATACTCCTTTAATCGATAAATATTTTGAATTCTCCTTTAATATATCACTAATGTAATCGATTGAAAAAAATCTAGCTTGATCAATAAAAGACAAAAAGTGCAGAAAAAGCAACAATCACTTTTTCTGCACTTTAAATTTTTTAATCGATTATTAGATTGGCTAAAGGATAACCCACGATCAGCATGATCACAATCGTTCCCAAAGCAACCAGAAAACCATATTTCAACATCTGCATAGTATTTGTCCAACCCGAAGAACCCGCCACAGCTACATATGGCATAGAAGGTGGTGTTGCTGATCCGATCGATGCCGTCATGCCGATAACTGCAGCTAAAGCTCCAGCACCAATTGAATTACTTGCTAAAGCAATGGGGACCGCAACAGAAGTGACAATCTGTGCAGTGACCATATGCGAACCGATATTAGATTCAATCGTTGCCCAAGAAACAAATAAAGCAATAATCAACAGTGGCGCCAATCCTTGTGCAAAGGGTTTTATGGCAGCTGAAACAAAATGAATCACACCAATTTTTTCATTAGTGATCGCACTGCCGATTGCCAAAGTCGAACTTGCCATGATCAGACTGGGCCAGGAAACCCCTTTGGTTATCGCCTCATTGATTTTTAGTAATGGTTCGCCTTCCATTTGTACAATAGCCAGAATAACCACTCCTGCTAACGGGGGAACGGCTGTGCCAAAACTACTGATAAGTGCCGCTGTTTTGGGTAGAAAAGGTGAAATGATCCCCGGTAAGATCCATACAAGAATCACCAGAATAAAGACTGTTAAAATTGTTTTTTCACGTCTTGTGACCGATTTTAGCTCAGTATTCTTAAAATCTTCTTTATTTAATTTTTTGAATTGATTAAAATCAGGTTTCAATACCAGACGAAATAGTAATATCATGAGAGTAAAAACTAGTAAACCGGCGGGGATTGCAAAACCCATGTAACTGGCATAACTGACCGATACATGAGCAATCGATTCATACACGCCTAAAGCAATCACCGGAAAAACATGGGCGATCGGTGTCATTCCCGAAGACAAAGAGCAGGAAATCGCCAGTCCCATCATTAACATAGCTGCAAAAGGATCTCCTTTTTTTAGAGAAAGGATCTCATAAATTTCTTCCAGAATAGGCAGCATAATAAAAAATAATACCGTGGGTGAAATAAACAGACCCATTAATA
>DATGVB010000209.1:0-9362 GCA_035300805.1 Tetragenococcus sp.
TACCAGCAAGTATCAATATCACAGAACAAGATCCAGCTATTGACTTAAATGTAGTACAGAACCACAGCATCGCAGCGCCTTTGACCTATGCGCTAAGTAACTCGATGGGCTTTGGCGGCCATAATGCGGTAATTCTAATGAAACGTTGGGAGGCCTAGCCATGCAACAAGAAGAACTAAAAGACCTGCTGCATATCTTTGATCAGTCATCTTTAACTGAATTTGATCTAAAAGAGGGTAGTTTTGAACTTTATTTTAATAAGAACAATACTCCCCGTAATCAAACAACTGCTCCTGTAAGTCCGGTAGATACAACAGCTTCTATGGTACAACAAGCTACGGCTGAAAATGCAGTGAACGAACGTCCAGTTGCAGAAAAAACAGAAAAAACAGAAGGAACGGCCATTGTTTCACCGATTGTTGGAGTTGTTTATTTAAGTCCAGCACCTGATCAGGCTGATTTTAAAAAAGTCGGCGATCACGTTGAAAAAGGCGAAGTCGTTTGTATTGTGGAAGCAATGAAAGTGATGAATGAGATCACCAGTGATATCAGTGGTGAGATCATTGAAGTAGCCGTTGAAAATGAGCAAGTGGTCGAATATGGACAGTCACTGTTTTTCGTGAAAGAGGGTTAAAAATATGTCAGTTATGAATGTTCAAGAAATCAAAGAGATCATTCCTCATCGTTTTCCGATGCTTTTGATCGATCGAGTTGAGGAATTAGAAGCAGGAAAACGTATTGTAGCCAAGAAAAACGTGACGATCAATGAGCCGTTTTTTCAAGGCCATTTTCCGCACGAACCGGTAATGCCAGGTGTTCTGATCATCGAAGCTATGGCTCAAGCGGGTGCTGTGGCCTTACTTAGTTTAGAACAGTTTCATGGAAAAACAGCCTATTTTGGTGCTATTGACAAAGCTAAGTTTCGTAAAAAAGTCACACCCGGAGATACTTTGGTGCTTGAAGTTGAGCTCTTGAAAGTGAAGTCTTCAGCCGGTGTCGGCAAAGGCATTGCTCGAGTTGATGGCAAAAAAGTAGCTGAAGCAGAACTGACGTTTATGATGGGATAGGTGACTTATGTTTTCAAAGATTCTAGTAGCCAACCGGGGTGAAATTGCCGTCAGGATCATTCGCGCTTGTCGTGAATTGGGTATTCGGACGGTAGCTGTATATTCTCAAGCCGATCAGGATGCTTTACATACAGAATTAGCTGATGAAGCTATCTGCATAGGTCCGGCTCGTTCAAGTGATTCTTATTTAAATGTCCAGCAAATCTTAAGTGCAGCGATCGTCACTAAGGCTGAAGCCATCCATCCCGGTTTTGGTTTTCTTTCCGAAAATGCTCGTTTCGCAGCTATGTGCGAGGAAATGAATGTGGTTTTTATTGGTCCTAAAAGTAAAACGATCGATGATATGGGCAATAAAATCAATGCCCGCCAGCTAATGATGGCCGCTGATGTTCCAGTTATTCCCGGCAGCAAAGGGGCTATCAGTGATATTGCTGATGCAGTGAAAATTGCTGATGAGATTGGATTTCCCATTATGCTAAAAGCTGCTGCAGGCGGTGGCGGTAAAGGAATCCGTAAAGTATACGATAAAGAAGATTTACCTCATCACTTTACTTCGGCCCAA
The DNA here is from genome assembly GCA_035300805.1 of Tetragenococcus sp. Taxonomy (GTDB): domain Bacteria; phylum Bacillota; class Bacilli; order Lactobacillales; family Enterococcaceae; genus Tetragenococcus. Next base: position 1,630 of record DATGVB010000209.1, read on the forward strand.
CAAGAAGCAAAGGCAGCTTTCGGCGATGATTCCATGTATATTGAAAAAATTATTTATCCAGCTCGTCATATCGAAGTGCAAATACTAGCCGATAATTTTGGCTCTGTGATACACTTGGGAGAAAGAGATTGTTCTTTACAGCGCAACAACCAGAAGGTGATGGAAGAATCACCCTCTGTCGTGATCGATGATAAAAAACGTCAGGAAATTGGTGCCATTGCAGTCAAAGCTGCTAAGGCCGTTGCTTATTGTAATGCCGGTACGATCGAGTTTCTGATGGATGAAGAGAACCATTTTTATTTTATGGAAATGAATACACGGATCCAAGTGGAACATCCCATCACTGAGATGGTGACAGGGATCGATATTGTTAAAAAACAGTTAGAAATCGCTAGTGGTGAGAAGTTAGGTCTTAAACAAGAGGATATTCATTTTAATGGCCATGCGATTGAATGTCGGATCAATGCTGAAAATCCAGCGTTTAATTTTGCTCCTTCACCAGGAAAAATAGAAAATTTATTATTACCGGCTGGAGGATTAGGCATTCGGGTAGAAAGTGCCATGTATTCTGGTTATACGATTCCGCCTTATTATGATTCAATGATCGCTAAAGTAATCACTTATGCGGATACGCGCTTAGAAGCTTTGCTGAAAATGCAACGTGCCCTGAATGAGTTTGTAACAGAAGGAATTATTACTAATACAGAATTTCAGCTTGATCTGATCAGTCATCCTAAAGTTTTAGCAGGCGATTATAATACTGCCTTTTTACAAGAAGAATTTTTACCAAATTGGACACCTGAAGATTAGGAGGGATAGCCGGTGGCATTATTTAAAAAGAAGAAGGATTACATTCGAATTAATCCTAATCGCAATGCAGTACCGCACAACGAACCGACTGTTCCTGATGATATGTGGGCTAAATGCCCTAGCTGCAAACATATTTTATATCGAAAAGAGATCGGCCTGGAAAAAGTCTGTCCCAATTGTGGCTATAATTTTCGGATCAGTGCCAGACAGCGTCTTTCACTGATCGCAGATAAGGATACTTTTAGTCAATGGGATACAGCTATTAAAAGTGAAGATCCACTTGATTTTCCTGGTTATCCAGAGAAAATAGCCCAGGCACAAGAAAAAACGCAATTGGATGAAGCAGTTTTAACGGGTCTTTGTCAGATCAATGGACAGAAAACCGCCTTGGCCATTATGGATTCACATTTTATCATGGCTAGTATGGGAACAGTCGTTGGTGAAAAAATTACACGTTTGTTTGAAAAAGCGACGGTGCAGAAATTACCCGTAGTTATTTTTACTGCTTCAGGAGGTGCCCGTATGCAAGAAGGTATCTTTTCTTTGATGCAGATGGCAAAAATATCCGCTGCGGTAAAAAATCACAGTAATGCCGGTCTTTTATATCTGACTGTCTTGACCGATCCGACAACCGGTGGTGTGACAGCCAGCTTTGCCATGCAAGGTGACATTATCTTGTCTGAACCACAAGCTTTAGTTGGTTTTGCTGGTCGGCGGGTGATCGAAGGTACGATCAAGCAGGAGTTGCCCGAAAACTTCCAGAGAGCTGAATTTTTATTAGAGCATGGTTTTATTGACCAGATCGTAAATCGTAAAGAACTGAAACAGCGTATCTATGAAATTCTTCATATGCATACGATGAAAGGGTGGTCATAAGATGGGAAAGTCAGCTCATGAAATTGTTAAACTGGCACGTGATCAAAAACGTCTGACTGCCTTAGATTACTTTGAGCAGGTTTTTACTGATTTTCAGGAATTTCACGGTGACCGGTATTTCGCTGATGACGGTGCAGTTGTGGGTGGGATTGCCTTACTCGCTAACAAGCCGGTCACGGTGATCGGTATTCAAAAAGGGAAAAATCTGCCGGATAATTTAAAACGTAATTTTGGTTCACCTAATCCAGAAGGTTATCGTAAAGCTCTACGTCTGATGAAACAAGCCGAAAAATTTCATCGGCCAGTCATTAATTTTATCAATACTGCCGGAGCTTTTTGCGGTGTGGGTGCCGAAGAACGTGGTGAAGGAGAAGCCATTGCCAAAAATCTATTAGAAATGGCGGACTTAAAAGTACCTGTCATTTCGATCATCATCGGTGAAGGAGGTAGTGGCGGTGCCCTTGCTTTAGCCCTTGCCGATGAAGTATGGATGTTAGAATATTCGATTTATGCAGTACTTTCTCCAGAAGGATTTGCTTCGATATTATGGAAAGACGGCAGTCGTAGTGAAGAGGCTGCGGATTTAATGAAAATCACAGCACAAGAGTTAAAAGACTTGGGAGTCATTGAACAAGTGATCCCAGAAACATTTCGCGGGGAAGCTCTTTCTGCTAAATCAGTGGTTCATCGTATTCAGACCGATTTGATCTGGAAGCTAAAAGAATTGAGTAAAAAAAATACCGCTGAATTAGTCGAAAAACGTTATCAGCGCTTCCGTAAATTTTAAAAAAGAACCGATCAGAAATTTTTCTGACCGGTCCATTTTTTTATTGATCAATCTTTAATAACATGGCATTGATCGCCACGATTATTGTACTAAGTGACATCAAAATGGCACCAACTGCGGGACTTAAGGTAAAGCCGATCGGTGCTAAAATACCTGCAGCCAAGGGGATAGCTAAGATATTATAACCAGCTCCCCACCACATATTCTGGACCATCTTACGGTTGGTCTTTTTAGCCAGATTCAGAAAATGCAAAATATCGCTCGGATCACTTTTCACTAGAATAACATCCGCTGAGTCAATGGCGACATCAGTTCCAGCACCGATTGCCATGCCAATATCTGCTCTGGCAAGACTAGGTGCGTCATTGATCCCGTCACCGACCATCAAAGTCATCTGATCCTGATCTTTATACTTTTGGATGATTTTTTCTTTGTCTTCAGGCATCAGCTCCGCATAAACAGTATCGATCCCTAATTCTCGGGCTACTGCTTGAGCAACTTGCTGGTTATCGCCAGTCAGCATGACTGTTTGGATCTGTTGTCCTTTGAGACTAGCGATCATGTCATAAGCTTGCTTTTTAATCTGATCGCCTTGAGCAATCAAACCAATATTTTTTTCATCAACTAATAAGAAACTGACAGAAGAACCGGCTTGTGAGAGCTCATCAAACAAATCAGTATCATAAGTGATTTCCTTTTTTTTCAAGTAAGCTACACTTGTGACTTTTACCTCTTTCTCGGCAACTTTACCACTTAAACCAACACCAGCTAAATTTTCGACCTGTTCAGCTGAGGGGAGGTCAAGTTTTAATTCTTTGGCTTTATTTAAGATGCCTATAGCCAGAGGATGATTTGAATTTTGTTCGAGTGCAGCAATGTAAGTTAAAACATCCTTGTCGGTGTACTCTTTATCAAAAGAGCGATAATCTCTGACTGTAAAGTTTCCTTCTGTCAAAGTCCCCGTTTTATCCATCAAAATAGTATCGACTTTTTTAGCCGTTTCAAGTGCCTGGCGATTTTGCAAAAGCAGACCATTCTTAGCTGCGATCGAAGTTGAACGGGCCACGACTAGCGGGATCGCTAAACCTAAAGCATGAGGACAGGCAATCACTAAAACAGTGACCATTCGTTCAAAAGCTGTATTTAGATCAGTGACAAAAAGCCAGATAACAAAGGCCAGTATCCCTACACTTAAGGCAATGTAAAATAACCATTTGGCTACTTTATCAGACATGAGTTCTACATTTGACTGTTCTTTTTGTGCCTTTTCTACTAAAGACATTACTTGAGCCAAATAGCCGGATTCACCTGTTCCGGTCACTTCGATCGTGATACTGCCGGAACCATTCACAGAACCGCCGATCACTTGTTCGTCTTTTTCCTTTGTGACTTCTCTGGCTTCACCTGTAACCATCGCCTCATTAACACTTGTACTGCCAGTTAAAATTTTTCCATCGGTCGGAATTTTTTCGCCGGCTTTGATCAATAACTGCTGACCAACTTGTACATCTGCTAAAGCAACGTCGCGTGTTTTGCCATCTTCAAATAAATGAGCTGTATTAGGCAATAACTTTGCCATCTCTTCTAAAGCATTGCCGGCATTTTCAACAGCATTCATCTCGATCCAATGCCCTAAGAGCATGATCACAATTAAAGTTGCCAGCTCCCAGAAAAAATCCATCACGTGAGCAGTATTTCCCCAGTGATTTACTGCAAAAGCGTAAAGACTATAGCCATAAGAAGCAGTGATCCCCAGTGCGATCAGCGTCATCATTGCGGGTTCTTTCATGCTCAGTTCCATTTTAGCACCTTTTAAAAAAGGCATGCCGCCGTAGAAAAATAAGAAAGTGGCTAAAATAAGTACCAGCCAATCCGAACCGGGAAATTCAAATTGAAAAGGTAAGTTAAGTCCCATCATTGGTGACAGCAAAATAATCGGAATAGCTGCAACGAGCGAGATAAAAAACTTCTGCTTTAGATTTCCCATGTGCATCGAATGATCCATCATTGAGTGTCCCTGTTGAGAATGATCCATGTGTTCATCTTCCATAGCTGTTTTTTTCTCAGTATCCTGGTCAGTATTTGAATGATTTTCCATAGTCCTTTTCCCCCTAACATATTCTTAGTGTAACATTTGTGTTTACATACGTAAACTAATAAGGGGGATATTTTTAATTTTATTAGTGCAGCACTTTGGCATGTTTAACTGAATCAAGCTCCAGACAGAGCATTTTACCAGCGGTCTGCAAGAGATAGAGCTGATTTTCCTGCATTCCTTTTACAATTCCTATAATATCGGCTGATGGCTGCTTTTCACTATTTAAATAATTTAACTGGATAGCGACAGTTTTTTGCTGGTTAAAAGACAACTCTAATGCCTGCGAGATCTCCTGTACACTCATACTTTTTTTAAGTGGCTGCTGTCTGTTTCGCTGGTTTTGTTCACATTGCATCTGGGCCGTGTGCTCACTCAGATAAAAACCCAGCCATTTGGCCATTTTACGATCATCATAATCTCTTACATAAGGATCTGGATGATAAGTCATAAAGTCTTCGCCCAATTTTCTCACCTTTTCTTATAAGCCATCTAATCCACCCGCACCGCCGGCATGTCCGCCGACTAGACCTGCTCGTTTGATACTGCGGGCATAGTCTAATTTCGAGCTGGCATGAACAATACTGGTAAAACCATATTTTTCACGGATCTGATCAGTGATCTGATCTAACTGGGCTTTTTTGATCTGCTGGTCAATGTCCTCAAAAAGATTTAGCTGCATTCCATTCTGATAAGTTAAGTTCGCATAAGTCACCCCGATTTGACGGATCAGACCCCCTTGATAGTATTTATGAAATAAATATAATAGATGATCAGTCAATTGCTGCGTACTATCAGTTGGACTGATTTTCATCTGATGGCTAAAAGCAGGCTGCTGTTCATATTTACTAAAAGCTAGGTATAAATGGACAGTAGTTGCCTGAGCTTTACGCCGCCGTAAGCGAATCGCCACTTGTTCGGCCATCTCACGGATCACAACCTGGATCTCTTCTTTCTGATAATCACGTGGCAGAATTTGACTATTACCGACATTTTTATTTTTAGGGATGTAGCGCTCCTGAATTTTAGTGCGGTCGATCCCATTGGCATGATGGTAAAGCTGTAGTCCGACGATCCCTAGTTTTTGGTGCAATAATTCAGGTGAGGCGTGGGCCAGTTCCTCAATACTAGTGATCCCTAATAAATTAAGTCTTTTTTTCGTCCGCTGACCAATTCCCCAAAAGTCTGTCATTTCAGGAATATGCCAGACTTTCTGACTCACATTTTCATAATTCCATAAAGCCCGCATACATTTATTATGTTTGGCTTCATTGTCTAAAGCCAGCTTAGCTAAAAGCGGGTTGCTATTTGACATGCCTACAGTCGAAAAAATACCAGTTTGGCGATAGATCGCTTGTTGAATTTTTTGAGATAGGCGGTTTAACTTTTCCGTCCGCGCAGCATTTCCCGGCACAAAGTAATTCAGCGAATGGCTAAGATCAACGATCCCTTCATCGATGGAGTACCAGAGAATATCTTCATCAGCGGCATAATTGCGGATCACATTTTGAATTTCCAGATTTTTGGCAATATAATAACGCATCCTGGGAGCAACGATCATCAATTCTTTCATATAAGGATTTTGGGCTGGATCAGGCAGATCCCATTTACGATCGACATTTTTGATACCCAAGCGTTTTTTAGCCATCGGACTACTGGAGAGGATCAGTCCAGAAGAATTATCCGTTGTACTCATAACGATCAATAGATCATGTAAAGGATCTTTATTGCGAGCCAGCAGTTCACAACTGGCATAAAAGGACTTCATGTCAATAAAGGCATAGTCACCACGAGGTTCCAATTCATATCTGAAATTTAAATAAGTCAAAGTTCTCAGCTCACTTTATCATCTGATTTATAATTCTATTATACGAACATAAGTTCCCTTTTGTAAAGGGGAACAGAAAAATAATTTGTACAAAGAAATTTGTAAATAAAAAACTATAGTGATAAAATAAATCAGAAAAGGCATTCAATGAAAGAGGGGATCAGATGGATATCTATATTATTGGCGCTTCTTTTGCAGGGATCAGCTGTGCCTTACGGGCCAAAGAGCTCTATCCAGAAGCAAATATCACCTTAATTGAAAAAAGTTCGACTGCAGCATTTCTGCCTGGCGGCTTATTACTTTATCTGCAAGGACAATTTAAAAATTTGACCGATGCAGTCTTTATCACACCCAGTGAATTGAAAAAAAAGCAGATCACTTTAAAGCTACAGGAAACTTTTTTAGACTGTCAGTTAGATCAGCACCAAATGATTACCGATAAGGCTACTTATCATTATGATAAATTGATCTTAGCTAGCGGCTCAGAACAAAAATCAGTGAATATTAAAGCGATCAATGATGATTCGTGGAATCCCGCTTATAAGAGCTATGAAGCAGCGCAAAGAACTTTGACTAAGCTGGCATCGGCAGATCCAGTAGCGGTGATCGGCGCCGGTCAGGCAGGAATGGAAGTGGCCAGCAGTCTGCAGGAAATCGGCAAGACTGTTCACGTATTTGAAGCAATGGATTATCCTTTATTCAAATATTTTGATGCGGATTTTTTAAACCATTTTGTTGCTGAAATAAAAAAAATACCAAGACTTTTCTTTCATTTTAATGAAGAAATTACGCAGATCATTAAAAATGAGCAGTATGAGATCCAGTTTGCTCAGCACAAAATGGTTTGTGATTATGTTTTTGCTACAGTCAATGTGCATCCGGAAGTAAGTAATTTTACTGAAAAATTTGCTTTGCATAGTGACAATACGATTCAGACGGATGAGTATCTACAGACATCTGCTGCTGATGTTTTTGCCATTGGAGATTTGATCCACAGTCCACTTGCAGGACGTGGAGAGGCTTATTTGCCTCAGATCAACCATGCGGTCCGTTCAGGTAATGTGGCGGCTGAAAACTTATTAAAGCCGAGACAGAAACTAACGGCCAGCTTACGGACACTGGGCACGAAATTATTTGGTTTTTATTTAGCCAGTACGGGTCTGATCGAAGCGGAAGCATTTTTTTATCCTCAGACGATCAGCAGCTGCTCTTTTAGTCTGAGAGCTTCATTAGTAAGCGAAAATAAAATTTACTGCAAAGCTATCTATGAAAGTGAAAGTCAAAAGCTTTTGGGGCTGCAGCTGCTTTCTAAAGAGAATTGTCTGGCTAAGATCAAC
>DATGVB010000210.1:0-15201 GCA_035300805.1 Tetragenococcus sp.
GAATTTTGTGCCATTTCTAAAGCAGAAACAGCTACTCCTCCAGCATTTGAGGCTTTCCCCGGACAATAGGCCACTTTGTTGTCGATAAAGAATTGTGTAGCTTCCATTGAACATGGCATATTGGCCCCTTCAGCTAAGACCATAGCTCCGTTTGCAACCATACTTTTAGCTGAAGCTAAATCAATTTCATTCTGAGTTGCACAAGGAAAAGCTAAGTCATAATTTGTCTTTAAGTGCCAAACCGAATCATCAGCCACGTATTTAGCTTGGGGACGTTTTTTAGCATATTCAGTCAGACGCGCCCGCTCAACTTCTTTGACTTGTTTAAGTAAAGCAAGATCAATGCCTTCTTCATCATAGATATAACCAGAAGAATCTGAACAGCTAACTACAGTTGCACCTAATTCTATTAACTTTTCAATAGCATAAATAGCAACATTACCACTGCCAGAAACAACTGCTCGTTTACCGGCAATTTCTTCATTACGGTCATTTAATAAATGTCTTACAAAGTAGATCAAACCATAACCCGTAGCTTCTGTCCGCCCATTACTGCCCCAAAAGTCCAATGGTTTGCCGGTCAAAACCCCTGCATCATATTGTCTGATACGTTTATAGGCGCCAAATAAATAACCGATCTCACGACCGCCAACTCCAATATCACCAGCAGGAACATCTTGATCAGGACCGATGTATTTTACCAATTCTGTCATAAAACTTTGACAAAAGCGCATGATTTCTGCATCCGACTTTCCCTTAGGATCAAAATCACTGCCACCTTTACCGCCACCAATGGGTAGTCCAGTCAGGCTGTTTTTAAATACTTGTTCAAAACCCAAGAATTTTAAGATACTCAAATTAACGCTAGGGTGGAAACGCAAACCACCTTTGTAGGGTCCCATAGCAGAATTAAACTGTACACGATAACCGCGATTAACTCGCCAAGTGCCCTCATCATCCTGCCAAGGTACCCTAAACTGTAAAATTCTTTCTGGTTCAACCAGCAAGTCTAAAATATGATGATCGATATATTCCGGGTGTTCTTCAAGAAAAGGTTCGATTGTTGTTAAAAATTCATCGGTTGCCTGCAAAAATTCTTTTTGGAAAGGAACTTCTCTATGATTCTTTTCTTGTAAAGTAACAACTGCTTCATGTGCTTTTGACATTGTAAAATACCCCCTTGTATTTTGTTTGCTATTTTAGCAGAAAAAAAGGAAAAATGCACGATATTAATGTAATTTTCAGAATATTTTTCAACTTTTAAATAAAATACATGATTTATGCTAAAGCTTTTCACTAAAAAAGGCATCTTTCAAAGAAAAATTCCTTAAAAAATGCCTAAAGTTTTTATTTTTCACATATATCGGTAAAAGAAGCTTTCACCAATGAAGCTAAATCAGCTGGGGCAAGTTCGATCTGCATTCCTCTTTTCCCTGCTGAAATCATGATCGTCTGGTAATTCTCAGCCATTACATCAATGTAAGTAGGAAATTTTTTCTTCATTCCTATTGGTGAACATCCTCCTCGGATATAGCCTGTTGTTTGCTCTAAATCTTTTAAATGTAACATCTCAACTTTCTTATTATTACTGACTTTTGCCAATTTTTTTAAATCCAGTTCACGATTACCAGGAATAACAGCTACAACAGGCCCCGTGTTATTCCCCTTAGCCACTAGGGTTTTAAAAATCTGGCCGGGAATTTGATGTAAAGTTTCAGCCACATGTTCTGCTCCTAGATTATTTTTTGTCCATGCATATTCATGTTCTTGATAAGAGATTTTATGTTGTTCGACCATTCGAATTGCATTTGTCTTGACTTTTTTCTTCTTACTCAAAATACTAGCCCCTATCTGAAAGATGCAAAATTTCCATAGTAAATTGTAGTTCTTCAATTGAAATTTGACCAGGTGCAGAATTTTCTATCTCCTCTAAGGTGCCAAAAGTCAAAACAGAGCCGGTAATTTCACCTGCGATCCGAGAAATTTTTCCTAGTTCTCCCATTGAAATAGCAGCTATGGGTAATTTGTTAAAGGCCTTCGCTCTAGAGATAATGTTCATCATCCGCAAAACATCTTGTAGATTTTGTGGCATCGCTGCAATTTTACCAATGTCAGCACCCATCTGATTCATTACTCCGATTTGATAAATCAATTCGCCGTCTTTAGGTGTTTTTTCAAAGTCATGGCTACTCATAATAATCTTGACATTCTCGGCCTTTAGCTGCTGAATAAAAGTCCGGCCTAAAAACTCTGTTTTCGCTAGTTCAATATCAATTAGATCTACTGACGGGTTTTTAGCTCCGGCCAGACACAAGTCATGATAAGCTGACAAAGAAATTTCTTTTTCGCCGCCTTCTTCTATTGAACGAAAAGTAAACAACAGGAGTTTCCCATTTAAGTAAGTAGACAGATCTTCAAGTGTAGCCAGGATATCCTCTATCTCACGATCTTCTCTATAATACTTATCTACCCGCCATTCAATAATGTCTGCCGTAGTTGTCTGTGTTCTTTTGGCCTGTTCGATCAACTGTTCTTTGGTTGTTCCTGTTAAGGGCAAACATATCTTAGGCTGACCATTACCAATTTTAATATTTTTTATTTCCATTAAAATGATACCCCCATAGTTACAGAATTTGATATAAATAAACTTTTAAATAATTACCTTCAATAAAACCCGGATCCTGAGTAAAATCTTGTGGCAGCTGATAATTCTTAAATAAACGATAAGCTACATTTTGTTTTTTAAAGGCTGCTTCGATAATAGTACGAAATTTTCCAGCAGGAAGGTTAGCCGCATTAGTAGAGGCAATAATCACTCCTTTAGGATTTAAAATTGCAACACTTTCTTCAATTAATTCTCCATAATTCTTGGCCACTCGAAAAACTTTCTTCTTATTGCGAGCAAAACTGGGTGGATCTAGAATGATCAAATCAAAAGACAAGTTCTTTTTTTTCGCATAATCAAAATAAGCAAAGGTATCCATCACATGTATTTTTTGCTGACTCAGATCCAGTTGATTTATCTCGAATTGTTCCTTTGTTTTTTCGCGACTGCGATTTGCCAAGTCAACACTAGTTGTACTTTTAGCTCCTCCGACAGCTGCAGCAACTGAGAAAGCCCCGGTATAGCTAAACATATTTAAAACATTTTTATTTTGGGCAAGGCCTTGTGCTAAATAGTGCCGCACTTCTCGCTGATCTAAAAAAATTCCTGTCATCAAGCCCTCGTCAAGATATACAGCATAAAATATATTATTTTCCTTAATATACAAAGGCGCTGGTGCTAAAGTACCGCTAATGAAATGAGAAACAGGCAGTTCCGTCTGAAAACGCAATTTTTCATAGATGCCCTTTATTTCGGGAAAAATAGCTTGAAAGGCGGCAATAATTTCTTTCTGTAAATAATGCAGGCTAGGGTTATACCATGAGATCACTGCAAAATCTCCATACTTGTCAATGGTCATCCCGCCTAATTGATCTCCCGCTCCATTTACAAGGCGAAAAGCAGTGGTAGCTGTTTGTTCATATAAAAAGCGTCTTTTAGCCTTAGCCTGAGCAAATCTTTGGCTAAAAAAATCTTGGTCTAAAGAAATTTGTTTTCTTGATAAACACCAGCCAATACCATTATTTTGTTTTCCCAGATAACCTTTTCCGACAAATTTTCCTTTTTCATCAACAAAATCAATCCATTTATTTGTTAGGATACCATCGATCAAATCATCGCTATGCAGCAAAGTTTCACCTTTTTTTAAAGCCTTCACTGCCTTTTTTTTTAATTTTACTTCCATCTTTTCACCTATCGATCCTTTAACTACTATTAAACCTAGTATAGCAAATCATCGTTTTTTTGTCTTTAATCAAAAAGCATAAGAAAAAATTAATTTCAGTTACCACTTCTTTATTTTATTGACAGTTATAAGCGAAGTTAGTATCATATTTAATGATAGTGAAAATAATGAAAACTTACTACACAACGGATTTAAGAAAGTGAGGAAACTTTCCTTGAAAAAAATAAATAAACCAAATTTTTTAAATACTCGACTCGGTTTTTTTAGCTTACTTGTCGTTTTACTCTGGGCGAAAAATATTCTCGCCTATTTTACTGAGTTTAATTTAGGAATAGATCATCCGATCCAGTATTTCATTCTACTCATTAATCCGATTGCAACAACCCTATTTTTATTATCGATTGCCTTATACGTCCGACGTACAAAAGCATCTTATATTACAATGCTTTTTATTTACTTAGTCACTACAATTTTGCTTTTTGCCAATGTTGCTTATTATCGTGAATTTACTGATTTTATTACCATTAACACCATGTTAGGTGTAGGTAAAGTTTCAGGTGGTTTAGTTGGCAGTACACTAAAACTGCTGAAACCAAGTGACGTTCTTTACTTTATCGACTTTATCATCATACTTATCGCTTTGGTTATGAAAAAGATCACCATGGATGAACGTCCGATTCGTGCCCGCACGGCTTTAGCGGTGACGGCTTTAGCGGTGATGATTTTTTCCGGCAATTTATTTTTAGCCGAAACAGATCGTTCTGGACTTTTAACAAGAACTTTTTCACGTGATTATTTAGTGAAATATCTGGGAATTAATGCTTTTACTGTTTATGACGCTGTACAAACTTATCAGACCACACAAGTGCGAGCTCAAGCCAGCCCCAATGACATCGACACAGTACAAGATTATGTCAAAGGACACTATGCCGCACCCAATGATAAATATTATGGTCTAGCTAAAGGAAAGAATGTTATTTACATCCATTTAGAAAGTGTCCAGCAATTCCTCATCGACTACAAATTAAAAGATGAAGATGGCAATGAACATGAAGTAATGCCTTTTATTAATAGTCTATACCATGATAAAAGTACTTTTGCTTTTGACAATTTTTTCCACCAGGTCAAAGCAGGCAAAACCAGTGATGCAGAAACACTGATGGAAAATTCATTGTTTGGCTTAAACCAAGGTTCGTTCTTTACACAATTTGGTGGAAAGAATACCTTTGAAGCTGCTCCAGATATTCTAAATCAGACCCAAAACTATACTTCTGCAGTATTTCATGGAAACTCAGGAAACTTCTGGAATCGTAACGAAGTCTATAAACATTTTGGTTATGACTATTTCTTTGACGGTAGTTACTATGATGTCAATGATGACAACTCTTTCCAATATGGTTTACATGATAAACCCTTTTTTGAACAGTCTGTACAATATCTAGAACATTTACAACAGCCTTTTTATTCAAAATTCATTGCTGTTTCTAACCACTATCCTTATTCTGAGTTTACTAATGAAGATGCTGGTTTTCCGCTTGCCGATACTGGAGATGACACGATTGACGGCTACTTTGCCACTGCCAATTACTTGGATACGGCGGTCGAAGAGTTCTTTAATTATTTGAAAAAATCAGGACTATATGATAATTCAGTAATCGTCCTTTATGGCGACCATTATGGTATTTCCGATGGACGTAATACTTCCTTAGCTCCTCTTTTAGACAAGGACAGTGAAGAATGGGATAACTATGACAATGCACAAATGCAACGAGTTCCTTACATGGTGCATATCCCAGGCCAGGATAAAGGCGGTATCAGTCATACTTATGGTGGCGAAGTTGATGCCTTGCCAACTCTTTTACATCTGTTAGGTGTCAACACTCAAAACTATATTCAGATGGGACAAGATCTACTTTCTAAAGATCACGACCAGGTTGTAGCTTTTCGTGATGGATCTTTTGTGACACCAAAATATACTGAATATGGGGGTAGTCTTTACGACAGTACCAATGGCGAAGAAATCGATTCTCCAACAACTGAAACAGAAGAAGCTGTTAAAAAGATCCAAGAAAAAGTCCATTTACAGCTTGATAATTCGGATAAGGTCACTACAGGAGACTTGCTGCGCTTCCACACAGATAGTGGCTTAACTGCAATTGATCCTAACGATTACGATTATAAGAGTTTAGAAAAACGATTAATGCAGACCGAAGAAAAATTAGGTGATAAATCGACCAGTCTTTATAGTCAGAACCATAATCAGTCAACACAAGATTTGTATGAGACAAAAAGCTATCAAGACTATCATCCTGAAGTGAAGAAAGAAATAGAAGAAAGCGAAACGGAGAAAAACGAAGATTAAAGCTAAAAACCTATGAAAGGAAGCTGGGAATCCAGCTTCCTTTTTTTATCCTAAAGATATTCATATTTTTTTCAAACTCATTTTATATACTATACCCAAGAGGGTGAGCGAAGTGTTTTTTGTTAAAATTGCTTGGGCAAGTCTAAAGTATCATCGCAAAACAACAATTTTATATTTGTTTTTTTTAAGTATAGCTTTTTTCTTACTCTTTATTTTTGAGAGCCTAGAAAATTCAATACCTTATTTATATCAAAATATAAAACAGTTATTACTTTCTTCAGGCTATACTGTCAATAGTGAAATTACCCAAGATTTACTACAAAAGCCTGCCCTTTTCTTAATCGGTCGCTATCAACTTCTGAAAAGGAGTTTATTACTTTTAATTGCTTTCATATTAATAGCTTTTTCTTTCATTTATCAAAAAGTAAATGAAAAAGAACGTTCCACCTGGCAGCAAACAGGTAGTTCTACTGTGTCTTGGATCTGGATCAACTTATTACAAGGACTACTACCTTTACTGTTTTTGACCGCCTGTTTTATTTTATTTTACTTGCTTTTTCAACAACACATAATCCAATTTATCCTAAATCAACAAATTCGATCGCTAGAATTTTTTATTGGAAATCAAACATCTTCTGATCAACTTGTACCGGCTAATCTCGATCAGATCATTATTCGCTTTCCAAAAACAAATCACGCATTGATCCAATCGATCCTCTTACCTAATAGAGTCTGGAACCATGTATTGCTGTTGTCCACGGGACAAGTCTTGAGAAGACTCTTTTGTCTGATTTGTTCATTACAATTGATCACTGTAGGAATTTATCATTTTTGGAGGGAAAAATGGCACAACAAACTTTTTTAGAGAATTTATCGGCAGGTTTTTATTTAGTTACCACCGCAAGCTCTCAACAGGAACTATTAAAACTCACTCAGACATCCGAAAAAGGGCTGATTGGAGAAATTGATGACAGTTTTCATCAGCTTCCTTACCTTTCTTTAAAAGAAAATCTTTTATTAGGAATAGAACGAAAGCGACGTCCTAAGTTTATCAATTATGCCAAATTAGTAAATTTTGATATGAATCTTTTTATAAAGATTCAGCCTCAATTAACTTATCTAGATCAAATTAAATTACAATTTATTCGTTTTTTATTAAAAGAAAAGGGCATCATCTATCTTTATGATTATTTTGAAGAATTAACGATTCAAGAAACACAATGGTTATTGCACTTTTGCCAAAAACTGGCACAACAACAACAAATCTGCATCTTTTTATTCAGTACCGATGAACAGCTGATTCACACAAACATTATTGATGAAATCTTGTAAAAAATAAAGCTAAGACTTTTATTGGGTCTTAGCTTTATTTTCTGTTGGATCAACATCTGGAAACGACAGGACAAAAGTTGTCCCCTTGTTCAATTGACTCTCTACTGTAATATTCCCTTTATGCAAATGGATCAATTGTTGTACGATTGGTAATCCCAAGCCTGATTCACCAAATTTTTTATTTTTTCGGGAAGGATCTACCTTATAATAACGATCCCAAATATTTTTTACTTGCTCTTCAGTCATACCGACACCTGTATCAGCAACCGTAATTACTGTCTCCAAGTAGCCTTTTTCAATTTTTATTCGGATTTTTCCATCTGTTGTAAATTGAATCGCATTTTGGATTATATTTACCATTATCTGGACAAAACGATCATAATCAGCATATACATCAACTGCTTTGGTTGTTTCTAAAATGAGTTCATCATTGGCTAATTGAGCTTTTTTTGCTAACTGTGTTACAAGTCCTTGAATAACCTGTGTACCATCAAATTTTGTTATGAACATTGATATCTGATTTGTACGGATTTTTTCATAATCTAAGTTTTCATTGACTAAACGAACTAAGCGATTGGTCTCATTTTTCATTAAACGAATCGCATTTTCTTTTTGGTCTTCCGGAATTGCATTATATTCCAATCCCTCCAATAGGCCATTGATCGTAGTCAAAGGTGTCCGCATCTCATGTGAGGCATCGGCCATAAATTGCTTACGTCGCTCTTCTTGACGCTCGATTTCTTCTTGCGATTCTCTTAAAGAATTCGTCATTTTATTAAAATCTTCTGCCAGCTCGTCGAATTCATCACGATTACGTGAAGGTAATACATTATCAAAATTACCGTTAGCAATTTCTTTGGTTGCCTCTTTCATGCGATTGATTCGTCGTACTTGAAATTTTGCATAAAGAAAACTGATCAAAAGGGCTACCACCACTGAAATAACAAAACCTTTCAATAGATTGGATGTAAATTCATTGACAGTATCTTCTACATTTTGTGCCGGCTGGGTCACGATCAAAGCCCCATAAAACTCATCTTCTAAATTAAAAGGGATCATAGCATAAGCTGTAGCTTCTTTATTTCCAAAAATATCTTGATTGATCGTCAACTGCTGCTGCTGTCCTGCATGCAGCTGCTGCCAATATTTACTATAAGGAAACTTTATGGCTTGTTTTTCGTTTACCGGATAAAGTACCTCACCCGATTCTTTCATAAATAAAAAGTGCACATTCTGCTGATTGAGCATAGCTTCTGACTGAGCTAAAGAACTTTGGATCACCTCTTCTAATGAATAGCTAGGTGAATTATTCTTGATTTCTTTTGCAACAGCATCTGCATAACCAAAAAGCTGCTGATAGTTATTCTCTTCAATGGTCTGTTTAGTCATTTGAGTAAAAGAAATGCCCAAAGTTACTAATGTTACTAAAATAACTACCCAGAAAGCTAACAATTGCTGATACAAATAACGCATTATCCAACTCCTGAATCATCAAACTTGTAACCCACGCCCCAAACGGTCTGGATAACTTGTGGTCCGACTTTTTCGAT
The DNA here is from genome assembly GCA_035300805.1 of Tetragenococcus sp. Taxonomy (GTDB): domain Bacteria; phylum Bacillota; class Bacilli; order Lactobacillales; family Enterococcaceae; genus Tetragenococcus. The sequence continues at coordinate 9,033 of DATGVB010000210.1, forward strand.
TTTTTGCCGTAATTTTTTTATGTGTGCATCTACTGTACGCTCATCGCCAAAATATTGGTAATCCCAGACTAATTCCAATAATTTTTCCCGCGAAAAAACTTGTCGCGGCTTATTTGCCAAAGTGTATAACAAGTCAAATTCCTTAGGTGTCAAATCGGCAATAGGCACCCCATCTAAAAAAGTTTCACGCGTTTTAGTATTCATTTTAAAATGCTCTGTTATCACATCAAAATCAGCATTATCATTCTCATGTTCAAATTGTTTTCCCTGTAATTCACTGCGACGATGCAAAGCCTTTATACGTGCAATCAAAGTCAGTGGACTAAAGGGTTTAGTGACATAGTCATCGGCTCCGATTTCAAGACCGATCACCTGATCACTTTCAGAATCACGCGCCGTCAGCATAATCAAAGGTACCGTTGTCGAAACTGCACGGATCCTGCGAGCTACGACCATTCCATCCATTTCAGGTAGATTTAGATCTAGAGTAATCATATCCCACTTTTCTGGCTCTGCTAAAAAGGCCTCTAGACCAGACTCGCCATCATATTTGAAGGTCGCTTCCCAAGCTTCATTTAAAAAAAACATCTGCATCATTTCACAGACTGACTCATTGTCTTCAATCATTAAAATATTCATTCTACTCACCTCGTATTTTACTATTCAGTTTTTACAAGTTTAACTTCTTGTTCGCATAAATTATGATAATTATAGTATTAGTATACCGCAAAAGAAAAATGTAACCAAATAATCCCAGCCTTTTATTTACTCCTTTGTACTTTCCTTACTTTTTATCAGACCAGTCAATTCCTCCTTAATTAAAAAAGAAGAAATTAGATTCCTTTAAAAACAAAATACTAACAAAAAAGAGCCAAACACTATCCAACCAGTGTTTTAGCTCTTAACGAAATTCTCCGAAAACGAACAATGGAGACGGCGGGAGTCGAACCCGCGTCCAAACATATTGCCTCTTAAAAATCTACGCTCATAGTCGACTCTATTTAAGTTTTCGCTTTATAAACTGCTGAGCGACAAGCTGTTTATATCGCTAGTCTGATGATCTCTTCATTGACTTACAGACGGAAAGTCAATGCGTATCCCACTAAATTTGAGACCCTTACTCGAGTACATGGGCGATACCGAGAGGATCTACACTAGCTGTTTTTAGGCAGCTAAAGCGTAAGAATTGTTATTATTTTTTGCAGTTATATTTAACTGAGCGTTTTAACGTAGACGCAGCTACGAAGCGCAATTCAAGCTCAATCTATGCCTGTCGAATCCGTAACGTCCCCTTAATAAAAGGTTTCATTACTAAAAATAAGTATAGCATAATCTGCAGATTTTTCAACTTTTCTCTCTTATTAAGGAGACACTTTTAATTTTTAAAAGAGTGTAGTGGTGCTGGAATACGACCCCCACGTTCGATAAATCCAGCTGATTGGGCCGGATTGGTTTTCATTACAGGAGCTGCGCCTAACAAACCGCCAAATTCGACAGTATCACCTACTTTTTTATTTTTTGCAGGGATGATACGAACAGCGGTCGTCTTTTGATTGACTACTCCAATGGCTGCTTCATCTGCAATCATGGCCCCAATTGTGGCTGCAGGTGTATCTCCGCTAATAGCAATCATATCCAAGCCAACAGAACAAATGGCGGTCATCGCTTCTAGCTTTTCTAAATTCAAAAAACCGCCTTCTACTGCTTTGATCATCCCTGCATCTTCTGAAACAGGAATAAAAGCACCTGACAGGCCCCCAACATGATTACAGGCCATTACGCCTCCTTTTTTAACAGCATCATTCAATAAGGCTAAAGCAGCTGTAGTACCATGCGTTCCGACTGATGCAAGTCCCATCTCCTCTAATATCTGAGCAACACTATCACCGACAGCCGGTGTGGGAGCAAGAGAAAGATCAACGATGCCAAAGGGTACATCTAAGCGTTCAGATGCAAGCTTGCCCACTAGTTGCCCCATTCGGGTAATTTTAAAAGCCGTTTTTTTCACCGTCTCCGCAACTTCATCAAAAGGAGCTCCTTTTACTTTTTCTAAAGCTCGCTTAACCACACCAGGTCCACTAACTCCCACATTGATCACACAATCAGCTTCGCCAAAACCATGAAAAGCACCTGCCATAAAAGGATTATCTTCAACTGCATTGGCAAAAACAACTAGTTTAGCACAGCCCATATCAGACTTTTCAGCTGTTTGTCTGATAATTTCTCCCATTTTTTTTACTGCATCCATATTGATCCCTGCTTTAGTAGAACCAATATTCACTGAAGAACAGACGAAATCCGTTTGAGCCAATGCTTGCGGGATCGATTCGATCAGCGCCAGATCAGCTCCCTGAAAGCCTTTTTCAACTAAAGCACTATATCCGCCAATAAAATTTACCCCCACTTCTTTAGCCGCTTTATCCAGTGTTTTTGCATATTTTAAGCAATCTTTGGCATTGGCATGAGCGCTGGCAGCTATGGCAGCAATCGGTGTAACAGAAACACGCTTGTTAATAATAGGAATTCCGTATTCAGAGGCAATCGCGTCGCCTACAGCCACTAAATTTTTAGCTTTAACTGTTATTTTTTTAAAAATTTTCTCACAAGCTTTATCTATATCTGGATCGATACAATCTAGTAACGAGATCCCCATTGTAATAGTTCGTATATCCAAGTTTTCTTCTTCAACCATACGAATTGTTTCTAAAATCTGATTGGTTTCCATAAGTTATCTCCTAACCTAATTTGTGCATTGCTTCAAAAATATCTTCATTTTGAATATGAATAGAAACACTTAAGCTTTGTCCTACTTCTGTCAATTCATGGCGGATTTGATCAAAATCTGCTGATGTGTCTTTCTCTATTTCAAGTATCATCATCATGGTAAAATAATCCTGCATGATCGTCTGGGTCATATCCACAATATTCAAATTCAGTTCAGCTAACTTTTGACTAACACCTGCCACGATCCCCACCTTATCTTTTCCGACTACAGTTAAAATTGCTCGCATAATATCCACCCTCTTAGTTTTTATAAAGCCAAATTCTATTATAATTTCTAAACAAAAAAATAAAAAGAGAATTCCGGCAAAATCTAAATAAAAAACCAGATTCATTCGGAATTCTCTTGTTTAAGTTATTTAATAACCATTACGTTACATGGCGCATGATTTACAACAAAAGCTGTAGTTGAACCTACTAAAGCCTGCGCAATTGCTCCTTTACCAGTCGAGCCGATAACGATCAGATCGATCTCATATTCTTTAGGCAGCTCAACAGCGATCATTTCTTTTGGTGAACCAATATCAACAATTTTTTCTACCTTAGTGATCCCGGCGGCTTTTACCTCGTCTAACATATCACCCATCTGCTCATCAATATTCGTTTGTTCGTCTTCCAAGAGTCTTGAAAATGCATAAGCACTTGTTGTTAACTCAACATCATTGATGATCCAAACCAAGTATAAAGTAGCATCATTACGCTTAGCAATTTCGATTCCCTCTTTAAAAGCTTTTTCTGATTGTTTTGACCCATCAATAGCAACTAAAATTTTTTTATAAGATTCTCGCATAAGTAAGCGCCTCCTTTTTCATATTATATCATCTATTTTTCAATTTTCATAACAAAAACCAGCTATTCTAGCATTCATTGATTGCTCATGTTAGAATGATAAAGAATTGAAAAGAAATGGGGAAAAATTTTGACTGAATATTTAGAAGTAGGAAAAATTGTTAACACACAAGGAATTAAAGGAGAAGTCCGCGTTATTTCAAAAACAGATTTCCCAGCCCAAAGATATCAAAAAGGTGCTCAGTTAACTCTTTTTTCAGCAGGAAAAGAACCTTTGCCTCTGACTGTTACTAGTCACCGAAAACATAAAAACTTTGATATACTCGCATTTGACGGCTATCCTTCGATCAATGATGTAGAAGATTTTCGTGAGGGAATTTTAAAAGTCAACGAAACAGACCTAAATAATCTAGCTGAAGATGAATTTTATTATTACGAGATCATCGGTCTAACAGTCAGGCAAAATGAGCAATTTATAGGGACTGTAAAGGAAATTCTTGCTTTAGGCGCTAATGATGTCTGGGTGATCCAGCGAAAAAATAAAAAAGATCTGCTATTGCCTTATCTTAAATCAGTCGTAAAGGAAATCGACTTGGACAACGGGTTCGTCAATGTCGAAATTCCAGAAGGGCTGGTTGAAAATGAAGATTGATATTCTGACTCTTTTTCCTAACATGTTTACCGGTCCTCTGGGTGAATCTATGATCGGTAAGGCACAAGAAAGGGGACAATTAGAGGTCAATATTTCTAATTTTCGTGACTATTCGGATAATAAGCATCAGACCGTAGATGATTATCCTTATAGTGGTGGAGCAGGAATGCTGTTAAAAGTTCAGCCGATTTATGATAATTTAAAAGCTTTAGAAAATTCCTCTCCTGACAGCAAAAAACGAATCATCTTAATGGATCCCGCTGGAGTCCCGTTTACTCAAAAGTTAGCTGAAGAATTTGCTCAAGAAGACCACTTAGTTTTTATTTGTGGTCATTATGAAGGTTATGACGAACGGATCCGTAACTTAGTCACTGACGAAGTTTCCATCGGTGATTATGTATTAACTGGTGGCGAACTGGGAGCCATGGTAGTGATCGATGCAACAGTACGCCTATTGCCAGAGGTTTTAGGCAATGAATTATCTGCTAAGTCAGATTCTTATTCAACCGGCTTATTAGAGCACCCCCAGTATACTCGTCCTGCTGAATTCAAAGGGATGGAGGTTCCAGCAGTTTTAATGAATGGAAATCATCGTCTGATCGAAGAATGGCAGTTAAAAGAATCACTGCGTCGTACCTGGCAGAGAAGACCCGATCTGCTGGAAAAAATTCCAATGACTCCGCAGATGAAAAACATGCTTAAAGAAATTGAAACAGAAGAAAGTGAAAAACATTAATTCCTCTTTTTAAGGTCAAAGATCACCTTGTCCCCAGCTACATAGCCAGGCAAGGTGATCTTTTATGATAATTTTTTTATTCCCATTTGAGCCGCTCCGATAGCTCCGGCAAATTGTGCCAGCGGATCTGTCGATACAGGAGCCGCAAGATACTGGCTTAAAGTCTGCACAAAACGCTGACTGTGAGATAAGCCGCCGGTCAATAAGATCATTTGCCCTTTTTGAGGACGGATCTTAGCAAATTGACTACTGATTCTTTTAGAAATTGAATGAAGAACTCCGAGTGCAATATCCTGAGTCTTCTCCCCTTTTGAAATCAAGCCGATAACTTCTGATTCAGCAAATACTGTGCACATACTGTTGATTTTAACCGCTTGAGCATCTTGAACAAAATCATCTAAATGTTCGATTTTTTCGCCTAAAGTAGTCACCATCACTTCCACAAAACGACCCGTTCCAGCTGCACACTTATCATTCATATTGAAATCTAAAACCCCGCCTTTACCATTTAAGCGGATCGTTTTACAGTCTTGACCGCCTACATCGATAACTTGTCTGATCCCAGGGTAAAGATACTCGGCCCCCTTACCGTGGCAGGTAATTTCCGTAACAGTCAGATCAGCAGCTAAAATCTTGCGTCCATAGCCAGTTGTGATCAAATAAGCCGGTCCATCTTCTTTAAAATCGGCCAAGATGTTTTCCATGGCTTTTTTAGGATTTCCTGCCGTAGGTAAAAGTCTGGTCTTTATTAATTTTTCATCAGAAAACAGTACTCCTTTAGTCATTGTCGAGCCTGAATCCAAACCGATATAATTCATTTTACTTATCCTTCCAACATTTCAATAAAAGCAGCAACACGGGTATTGATTTGTTCAATATCAGAAGTTGAATAATCTGTCTCCAAATACATATACGGAACTTCTTTTTCTTCATTACAAAAATGTTTGATCTTTTGTGATTCTACAGAAAACGGAATACAATTTTGTAAGACCATATCTAAAACACCGTCAACTTGGTAATCATCGATCATTTCACTTAACAATTCACGCCGTGGCGCGTTATTTGAAAGACAGGCACAGCCAATATGAATATATTTATCTGTTAAAGCCTGATAAACATCTTCTGTATCTTCATCGACTAAACGTTCAACGGCTTTAGCCACTGTACAGTTTTCGTAACCGACAACAATACCCCCATTTTCTTCTACTGCA
>DATGVB010000211.1:0-8601 GCA_035300805.1 Tetragenococcus sp.
TATAAACAATACTCTCATTTACATGAATAGCAAATTCATTGGCTAAACGTTCCTGAACCATCTTAGGACTTTTTGTCGTATTGTTTGTCACAAACAGAAAGGGTAAATTTCTAGCCTGCAAGTTATCGACAAAACGTTTCCCTGCAGCTATGGGCTTTTTCCCAAGATAAATCGTACCATCTAAATCAATCAAATATCCCCTATACTTCATTTTAATTATTCCTCTTTCTTACGAATCACAAAGTCTCTAGTCTGCTCTTTGACAACCTTTTTTACATTTTTTTCTTGTTTATGTTTTTTCTTGATCACTGGTTTATGACTTTGTTGTTTTGATAAACTTTCTTTTTTCTCTTCAATATGCGCATTCTTTGGCTTATGAGAATTTTTCTTTTTGCGTTTACCTTTAGCCTTATTACTAGTACGGCCTATTCTTTCCAGGATAAAATAGGCACAACCAAAATTACAATATTCATAAAGATAATCTTCTAGCATATCGATTTTTTGTTCGCTGGCGGCTTTTTTATTATTTGCAGCAAAAAAGCCTTTTAAGCGTAACTGCTCATATCCCCAGTCCCCGACAATATAATCATATTTTGACAAGACATCACTGTAGCGTTCGCCCAATCGAGTAGCATCAAAACCGTCACGATAGTTTTTAACCAGTTTATAATGACGATTATCGATCATATATTCGTTCTCGTTAATTTGCAGAACAGCTTTTCCTTTTTGTGGCTTTTCATCATCGACGATCGACTCTAAAACTGCAGTCACATCATCGGTAATATTCTCAGTTTCTTTTTGTTTGGTCATTTTTTCACCACCTTTTCTTATCTTACCTTATTTTGAGTCGAAATTGGATATCTTTTTTGTAAATAATCGCCTAAAACCATCCGAATAAATTCAGGAAAAAGAAATTCAACTTTGCCCACGATTTCAATGGTTGGAAAAAAGGGAATAAACATATAATGATCAACTGTCGTAAATTGGTATTCCTTTTTTGCTTCTAACGGCTGATTCAGCCAAAGGATCTGATGGTTGACCGCATCGTAAGTAATTCCAGAATATACTAGTTCGCCAAAAATTTTCCCTCGAAATCCCATTCCTCGAACTCGAAAATTTTGTAAAAAGAAACGATTCTTTTCCATTTCCAAAATCATTCGTTCCATATCTTTTCCTTTTAAGCTGACTTTGATCAAATGCATTGGATGCGGTAGGATCTGATGTAATTGCGCTTGATTAACGACACCTTTTTTCAGATCTCCCAAAAATAATCCTGTATTTAAAATGGCAACATCTGTCTGTCCTCTGTCTTTCACAGCGGCTAAAGTTTCTGTCATCAGGCAATTGTCACCTGTCAAAGTCAGATCATAAGGTAACCAAGCCACTTTTTTAGCCTGCAAGATTTTTTCTCCCTGATCCTGATAGGAAAAAATCTCTTCTGTATCTTCTGGATGAGAAAGCATATCCGCTGTTGCAAAAGTTGTCGCTTGACTTTTAATCATATGATGGCTCTGATCAATACTCAAAGTCACTTCACCGACATACTCGCCAAAACGGCCCGCTGCAGCCAATAAAGTCTCATTGATTTTTTCTCCCTTAGGCAGCAGATGATGCGTGTGTGAGCCAATGATCACATCGATCTCAGGTATTTCTTGAGCAATAATACGATCACTATCAATTCCCAGATGACTCAGTAAAACCAAAACATCTACTTGCGATCTCAGCTGGTGGGCAATCTCAGGCAAAATATCACTCCACTGCCGGACGTCCCAGCCATTCGGAGTATAAGTCAAAGAAAATGGAGCCGTTGCAGCGATCATTCCAACCTTTGTGCCTTGATCTGTCGTAAAAATTTTAAATTCTTCTGACCAACTGGGGCGCTTTAACGTACTTTTATCAAATAAATTATCTAAAACCACTGTAAAATTAGCCTTATCATACAAGTGATTTAACATTTCTTTGCTATTGCCGATACCTTCATTATTACCGATTGTTACAGCATCATAATTCGCTTGATTCATCAGTTCAATATTAGCTTTACCATCAGTTGCCTCAGTCAAAGGATGCCAGCGATCACAAAAATCACCTAAATCAACTGTTAAAACTGTTAACTGTTTTTCTATTTTTTGCCTTTCATGTAAAAAACGACGAATTTTAGGCCAATTTTTTAAATGCGAGTGCAAATCGTTAGTATGTAAGATACGAATTTTTTCCATCTGTTTCCTCGATTCTCTACTGAAGCATTAAATTTATGAACTTCATATTCATTTTCAAACACCTACAAAAAAAGCAGGCAGCAAAAATTGCCCCTGTTTTCTGTTGTGTCTGTTCTTTATCGGGAAAACAGGATTTGAACCTGCGACCCCTTACTCCCGAAGCAAGTGCTCTACCAAGCTGAGCTATTTCCCGTTGGTTATTAAAAAAGCTTATCCACCTGATTATAATAGCACTCCATTGAAATGATTGCAATTACCAGCTACACCTTTAATAAATCAACAAAAAACCCAGGCCATAAGTCCCAGGTCGTTAAGTTCTATCATTTGATTAAAATCAGACACATGAGAACTGCTGCTTAGTGCTGCTTCCTTCCAGACCTGACACCCTTCACAACGTCCTCATTGTCCTAGCCTTTCGGCACTAATAAGTATACCGTATTTTTTTATTCTTGGCTAGTCCTTTTGCGCTTTTTCTTGTCTGTACTGTTTTTTACGCTGACGTATAGCACGGAAAAAGTCCGTCAAAAGCTTCGCACACTTTTCTTTTGATACGCCATTTTCGACATAGCACCAATGATTGAAGCGCGAATCTTCCAATAAATTCATTAAGCTGCCGGCAGTACCAGCTTTAGGATCAGAAGCCCCAAAATAAACTTCTTCAATACGTGATTGCAAAATGGCGCCACTACACATAGGGCATGGTTCCAAGGTTACAAATAACTGAGCATCGGCCAGCCGCCAGCTACCGGTTGTTTGACAAGCCGCTTGAATAGCGATCATTTCAGCATGATGCGTGGCATTTTGACTATTTTCTCTTTCATTATGACCACGACCGATCACCTGATGATTTAATACTACGACTGCTCCAATAGGCACCTCGTCATTTGCTAATGCTTTAGCGGCTTCTTTTAAAGCCTCTTGCATATAAAATTCTTTTTCATCGGTCGTTAAACTACTTTTTTTCAACCCTCTTCCTCCTGAAAAAAGAGCGCTATTTTCTTCCAATTTAATCTTTTGGACCTCTACTTTTGTCAACCAAGGTCCATAACAGTTACAATAAAAAATCGAGGATAAAATTTTATCCCCGACTTTAAAAATTGAAAGAAATAGTTTCTCTCAGTTAAATTTTTAATGTTCCATCATATCGAAAATTTTATCTTTAGCGCTACTTCCATATTCAGCTACTTGATCACGACCATTACTGACTTTTTTGGCCAGTTTCATAAAAGAATCAATATCTTTGTCGTCTAAATGATCGACAAAATTCAAAAGCGTTTCGTTACCGTTAAATTTTTCATCTACAAAGTGTTCAACCTTTTTACGATTAGCAATATAACGAACTTTGGTAAACACCTTATCTGAAACATAGACTGCTGAAACAACGCCAGCTGTAGCTGCAACGCTTAAACCAAGTGCTACTTTAGTTGAAATTTTCATATCTGACATCTCCTTTTCTTCTTTAATTAATCATAACATGATAGCTCAAATAAAAAAACTAAGAACCCATCTAATTTCTACGACTATTGCCAAAGATCATGACTAGCCGCAATAGCTGTAAAAATACACTGATAGCTGCTGCAACATAAGTAAGCGCCGCTGCTGTCAGAACTTTTCTGACCATAGGAACTTCTTGTGTAGTCAGCAGACCACCGTCTGATAAGATCTGTAAAGCTCTTCTTGAGGCGTTAAATTCAACCGGTAAAGTCACCAGTTGAAATACAAAAGCCATTGAAAAGGCAATCAGACCTATGTTGATCATGGTTTGTCCGCTATTGCCACTAATCAAAGCACCAATAATCAGTAGTGGAATTGAAATATTCGTACCAAAATTAGCTACCGGAACGATCGCGGACCTTAATTTTAAAGGAAAATAACTATTTGCATCCTGTACCGCATGACCACACTCATGAGCAGCAACACCTATGGCTGCAACCGAAGTTGACTGAGCAGTCGAATCTGATAAATTAAGAGTCTTATCACCAGAATTATAATTATCTGTTAATTTTCCTGAAATACGCCTTACATCAACATCGCCAATTTCCTGACTTCTTAAAATATAAGTGGCAGCATCTGTTCCGGTCACCTGATTTTTACTATTGACTGCGTCGAAACGCTCAAAGGTTCGATTTACATAAGCCGATGCCAGCATTGATAAAACAACGCCTAAAATTACTAAAATGTATGTTGGATCATAAAACATTCCCAATGGAAACATGATTATTCACTCCTTGCTTCATTTTCCCTATTATAACTGATCGAATTGAATTTTTTGTGAATAAAGTGTCGTTATTTTTTAAAGTTGTAAATCTTCATCCAACAATATTCCTTTAGCAACAATATTGGTATCTCCGATCAGATAAAGCTGACCCTCTCTATTTTCAACCTCAAGTACACCACCTAAAGTGGATAACTTAATTGATTTAGCACTTATTTGTTTTTTGTCAAACAGAGTATAGGCAGTTGAGACAGCTCCCGTACCGCAAGCTAAAGTAAAATCTTCGACGCCTCTTTCAAAAGTCCGTAAGACCACTTCGTTATCAGCTCTTATCTGATAAAAATTAACATTGGCGCCTTTGGGCAATTCTTCCCAGGATCTTAGTCTGCAAGCCAAATCTTTTAAATCTGATAAATCTGTATTGTCTAAATCGGGATAAGAAAGAAGCAGATGCGGCACACCGGGATCTCCTAGTTCGAGATAATCTACGGTTAGTTCTTTGGCAGCATAATATTGATCCCACTGGGTAACAGACGGCAAATTCATCTGTACTTTATACTTACGCTGATCTAAACGCCAGCAGTGAACCTTACCAGCCCGTGTTTCAATGATCATTTCCTCAGCAGCTATTTGTTCTTCATAGGCAAAGCGGGCCAGACAACGGACCCCGTTGCCGCACATTTCGGCCTCAGACCCATCCGAGTTAAAAAAACGCATGCGCAAGTCACCGGCTGACTGAGGCTTATCCAAAACCATCAAAGCATCACTGCCTAAAGAAAAATGGGGACGACAGATCTGTTGAGCAAACTTGACTAACTCTGCCTGCGAAAAACTCAGTTCGATATTATTGATCACAATAAAATCATTGGCGGCACCTTGCATTTTATAAAAAGGAATCTTCATCTTCACACCTCATTTCAAATTTTCTGGAAGCTGCTCGTTTTGCAGCAACTGACGATAATTCTGCCGTTTAACAATTAAATCAGCTTGTCCTTGATGGACTAGAACTACTGCAGGAATCAATAATTTATTGTAGTTGCTAGCCATAGAAAAGCCATATGCTCCCGTAGTAAAACTGGCAAAGATATCTCCTGTTTTAACTTCAGGCAAGCAGATATCCTTAATTAAAATATCCGTACTTTCACAAGCTTTACCGGCAATCGTGATTTTCTCACCGGCTTTTAGTCCAGCCTTGTTGGCTAACAGACCACTATAAACTGCCTGATAAAGTCCCGGACGAATATTATCCGTCATACCGCCATCAATGGCAGCATATTTACGTATCTGCGGCAGTACTTTGATATTTCCGATGGTATGCAGGCTAATGCCGGCTTCAGCAACAATGCTGCGACCGGGTTCAATCACAACAGCCGGCACTGGTAAATTGTTTTTATGACAAAAACTATAGGTCAGTTCCATCAAAGGGTCCAGAAAATAATGATACGGTTGTCTGTGATCTTCTTTAGTATAGCGTACACCAAAACCACCACCATAATTCAATTCTTTAACTTCAAAATCAAGTTTTTCCCTAATTTTCTTCACCCACTCTAAAGCTACCTGAGCTGCTTTCAAATGAGTCGTGTTGGTAGATAATTGACTGCCGATGTGAAAATGGAAACCGTAAAAATCAATTTCTTTAGCTGCGACTGCTTTTTTAACTAAGGGAATTAAAAGCTGTTGGTCTAAAGGAATCCCAAATTTTGAATCTTTTTGTCCGGTTGAAATATAACGATGTGTTGAAACATCTACTTCTGGTGTAATACGAAATAAAATCTTTGCAACTTTATTTTTCGCCTGGCACAGAGCAATGATCTTGTCTAATTCCTGCAGACCATCAACAATGATCCGGCCCACACCATAATCCAGCGCCATCGCCAGCTCTTCATCCGACTTATTATTGCCGTTAAATTCAATTTTCTCAGCTGGAAAGTCCGCAGCTATTGCGGTATATAATTCACCGCCGCTGACCACATCGATCCCCAAGCCTTCTTTTTCAATAATTTTCAGCATGGCTAAGGTATTAAAAGCCTTTGAAGCATAGACTACTCGGACATTGTCATATTTTTGGATAAATTCTTTTTGCAAGCTACGGCATTCATTTTCAATGGCCGTCTGAGAAACAACATAAAGTGGCGTCCCATATTTTTGAGCTAAAGACACTGTGTCACAACCATCCCAATACAAGTGTTCATTCTTTATTTCTCTGATCATTTTTCCACCTCATTCAATGCTTCAATCAAACCGACATAGGCAGCGACCCCTTGCAACAAATTTTTTTCATCAAATTGCATTCTGCTGCTGTGTAAGGGATAAACATAACCTTTCTTGTCGTTTCTGGTACCAACAAAAAAGAACAGCCCCGGGATCACTTGCTGGTACATAGAAAAATCTTCCGCCAGCATAAAAGGATCACACTCCACAAAAGAAGAACCTGCCACTTCACGTAATTTTGCCACCATTTGCGGATCGTTATCCACCACGCGATACATATGGTTAAATTCGACAATGGCTTTGCAACCGTAAGCTTTAGCTGTCATTTCCACGACTTCAGTTACCCGTTCGACCATCGTCTGATAAGTCTGATCACTAAAACTGCGCATAGTCCCTTCGATCTGGACTTGACCTGCGATAATATTCATCGCTTCACCCCCAGTAATTTTACCAAAAGTAAGTACGCCGGCTGCAAGCGGACTTACATTACGTGAGAGGATCGTATGCAGTCCTTGAATAATAGCTGCTGCTGCTAAAATAGCATCATGGCCTAACTGCGGTTGTGCCCCATGTGCGCTTTTTCCCTGAACGCGAATCGTTATTTCTCCATTTCTAGCCATCATAGCATGCTCACGACAGGCAATCGTTCCTTCAGCAAATTCAGGAAACAAATGGATGCCCACGATTTCTTCAATAGCAAACTTTTCAATCAAACCTGCTTCAAGCAAAAGTTGCGCACCCCCCGGACCTTCTTCTGCCGGCTGAAATACCAATACCAGAGTCCCGCAAACTGCATTCAGATGACAGCTAAGATACTGAGCAAAAGCTAAAAGCATCGCCATATGACCATCATGTCCACAAGCATGCATTTGTCCGGGAATTTTAGAAGCAAAACTCGCATCAGTTTCTTCATTAACCGGCAAGCCATCAATGTCGGAGCGAAAAGCAATGGTTTTTCCGGGTCTTGCCCCTCTAAAAACTGCAATAGTAGCCGTTGGCAGCAGTGAATATATTTCTTTGACGCCAAAATCCCGCAGTCTCTGTCGAATATAGGCAGCTGTTTTAAACTCTTGTAAACCTAGTTCGGGCATCTGATGCAGGGTTCGGCGATCGTGCGTCAGATCTTTAAGTAAAGATTGAATTGCCTGTGGTATTTCCATAAAAAGCCTACTTTCTCTTAAAAATTTTTAATATCAATCATAAAAATCTAATTTGTTCTTTATTATATTATAGTCTTGCTCAACTGCACAAGCTCTTTGCTGTTTACACAACTGTTATTTACAACTTAGCCCAAAACTTTTTAAATAAAAAACAAGATCGATCACAGGCAAAGAATAACTTTTGCAAAGGTTCTTTGTTACTAGCTACTATATCTTTTAAAAATCTTGTAAAGAAGATTCTTGCATTGGTTACTAACTGTATTATATAATTTCAATTAATCAACAATGAAAAAATTCTAATAATTAAAAATTTATTTTATTGCTGAAATATTCTAAAGAGGAAGTGGACCCTTTGGCAATCTTTACAGGCTCAGGTGTAGCTTTGATAACACCTATGAACGAAGACGGATCCGTCAACTATCCAGAATTAGATAAGCTGGTAGAATGGCAGATTCAAGCAGGGATCGATGCAATCATCGCCTGTGGTACAACTGGTGAAGCATCAACGTTAACTGATGAAGAACATATTGCAGTAATTGAAGCTGTCGTAAAAAAAGCCGACAAACGCGTACCGGTCATTGCAGGAACTGGCTCAAATAATACTCAGCATGGGATCCATCTATCACAAGAAGCCCAGCGAGTAGGGGCAGATGCTTTACTCATCGTAACTCCTTATTACAACAAAGCCACGCCTAAAAGTCTAGTTTCCCACTATCAGGCGATGTGTGCGAGTGTTGAACTGCCCGTTATTTTGTATTCCGTTGCCTCACGTACGGGTATGAATCTCAGTTATGACTTA
>DATGVB010000212.1:0-2184 GCA_035300805.1 Tetragenococcus sp.
GACATAAGGAATCCCTCCTGGAGTACGTGTCTTGACTAGGACAACTTAATTGTACCACATGGGGAGGTTCCTTTTTTGCGTCTTTTGAAAGAGTGGTTGTAGCAAGGGTTTGAAAGGGTAAATAATTATGAAATTGGTTCAAATAGCTACCAGATAATTTTTTCTATAAATGTTACAAACCTTGATTTTTTTACTTACTAACGATTGAAAAAACAGGAAAAAAATTTCACTTTATAAAAAAGTTTATACTAACCATGCTCGTTATTTTACTAAATTATCTAATTAAATTGGAAAAAAGAATAAACATCATCAATTTTGAAGGTAAACTGTATTTATTTATCGATTGCTTACAAAACAAATATCTACTTAAATAACAATAAATTTAAGTTGCTGCTCTTTAAAAAAATACTTTGATAAATTCCAAAGAAATATAAAATAAATCAAATTTTAAAACAGTTTTTCTTACTCCCTCTTATTTTCCTTCATCGTATAAGAGTCCAATTCGATCTTTAAAAGCGCAGTTTTTTCCAGTACACTTATTGGGAACTCTTCATAAGAAATACCCGGAGCCGCGTGTGCCATGATCAATTCCAAAGCATGCGACTTTTCATCAGGATCGTCTATCAGCTCAGCCTTGCCAAAACCGATGATACTCTGATAGGCAAACGATGGATAACGACGGTTCGGTCCTGTCAGTAATTGATGGTTGCCATCTAATTCCACAGCCACTTTTTCACAGGCTTCAAGTTCGGCTAACTTCTTGCCGGTTTTGGCACCATGGGTATAAAAAATTAACTTGCCTTCATTTAAGTTGTAAGCAAAATTCATCGGAACGATATAGGGATAGTCTCCTCCTTTAAAAGCAATTCTTATGACTTGACAACTATTTAAAAATGCTGCTAGCTGGTTTGGATCTTTCACTTGTCTGTCGACTCTTCTCATTTTATTTTTCTCCTTTATATGAATATTTTAAGTTGCACTTAAGTTTCTCTTTTTAAACTAAAGGTATTCCCAAACACTTTTTCATTTCTTACTCCCGCCCGTTGATGTAAAATCAGCGGGTCCTTTTTTATTCTGCAGAAAAACACTAATCAGAGAGATCAATAAAAGAGCTCCATTGGCTAAGATCGTCCCTTGCCAAGTCATCACCACACTTGTAAAAATGGGTGACAGTGCATTAAATAAGGTATGGAAAAGAATGCAGAGAAAGACTCCGCCTTTTTCCGCTAGTTGATAGATAGCCCCATAGACAAATCGAAATGCCATTAACTGGATGGCAAACATGACAAAGTTGATCGCCCCTGTACTGTGATTGGTCCCGGCAATGAAAAAAAGCGGGATGTGCCATAACAGCCAGATCATAGCGGTAAAAAAAGAAGAGCGGATATAACCGCATTTTTGAGCTAAATCAGCTTGCAGTACGTAAGTCCAGCCGGCTTCTTCCAGACCGCCGATGAATAAATTCCCCGGTATAGAGAGAAAAAAAGTGTAAAAGGGTTGCGCAAATTCTTTGTCTTGGGCCAGCAGATAATGAATAAAGAAGTAAAGGGCCAGCATGGCAAATACATAAAAGTACAGCTGCCATGAATTCTTGACATAAAATACGTTTTTCAGCCATTCTGCTAAACTCTCGATTTTCCTGTTTTTCTTTAAAACTAGAAAAGAAGCGATAGCTGGTGATAAAATATAAATGGCAAAAGGAAGATCAGCCAGCAATTGTGCAAATGAACTCACCCAATTATAGACCGTATAGCCAAAATGACTCGCTATAATCAGAATTCCGGCAGAGAAATAAGCGATACAAAAGGTGAGCAGAGTAAACTCAAGTGTGGTTTTATTGGCTTTCAAATTTTTGTCCTCGATTAGTTCAGTTCACATAGTATGACGTTTGATTTATTTGAAAAAGTTTAATTGCTTCATTTCCTGGCGCAGATTGATGGCATCCCAAGGCATATTCTCGGCAATAGTTAATCCTACCAGCTCCGTTGTACTTTCGATATCTTGTAAAATCCGCCCGACTTGCTTGAGCGTCAGCTGGCCTACCGCAGCTGGAAAATCGGCAGGATCAGTATCAGGCTGGGCGGGTAAAATCGACCGGTAGTCTGCCGGTGATAAGACATCTAAGTCAAAATGAATCGCCAGATGAGAGATCTTTTCTTCTTTCAGCCAGTTGATGATCGGCTG
>DATGVB010000213.1:0-5368 GCA_035300805.1 Tetragenococcus sp.
TTTCCATTGTGCGAGCCTGTACCGGCGAAGTATGGGTCCGTATTAACAATTCATCGGAAATATAAAAAGTATCTTGCATATCACGAGCAGGATGATTTTTAGGAATATTCATCCGTTCAAAATTATAATGATCCTGTTCGACTTCATAGCCTTCGATGACCTGGTAACCCATCCCGACAAATATATCTTCGATTTCTTCAATAATCTGGGTTAGCACATGACGATTTCCCTGTGGAATTTGTTTGCCACTTAAGGTGACGTCAATACTTTGTTCTTTTAGTTCTCGATTTAAAGCTTCTTCTTCAAGTAGTGTTTTTTTGGACTCGATTTCTTGAGTCAGAGTATCTCTGACTTGATTGGCAAAACTACCGATTTTGGGGCGCTCTTTTGAGCTTAAATCTTTCATACCTCGTAAAGTCTGGGTGATTGGGCCTTTTTTCCCTAATACTTTAACCCTTAACTGGTTTAAACTTTCCAAATCATTTAGATTTTCAATACTTTTTAAAGCTTCATCACGAACTTCTTCTAGCTGCTCTTTTAAAGACATCTAAATGCCTCCTCTTTTTATTTTTAGTGATTAATAAGTAATGATAAACAGATGACAAATACCGGCCAGCATTTTACATAAGGAAAATTTCTGCATAAAAAAAGACCTCGTTTCCCAAAAGGAACGAGGTCTCGTGTTACCATCCTATTTCACGCCTAACAACGTGCACTTAATTCATTAACGGTAGTGTAATACCGACTTGTTTACCAAGTGAACTCCAGAAGTGAATTTCATTTTTTAAAAACAGCCATTGCTTTCAGTCTTAAGACAAGGCTCCCTTTTTTGTTTTTGCCAAATTACTTGTTTCTATCATCGCTCTTATCATTATTCAATTGAGTTAAGTCTACTAAATATCTGAGCAAAAATCAACTGTTTTTAACATTCTTTTTCACTCAGCCACGTTTGACTCCAATCCCTGACAGAATTGAGGACGGTTTCTAAACCGCGCCCTTTATCTGTTAATTTGTATCGACCGCTTGACTTGATGAGAATATTTTCTTTTTCTAATTCTTTTAA
The DNA here is from genome assembly GCA_035300805.1 of Tetragenococcus sp. Taxonomy (GTDB): domain Bacteria; phylum Bacillota; class Bacilli; order Lactobacillales; family Enterococcaceae; genus Tetragenococcus. The sequence goes on from DATGVB010000213.1 coordinate 1,064, forward strand.
GCGTTCAGTTAAAACACGATCACTTAACATGGGAATTTTTTGTGCCATATCCACAAAACGCTGCTCACCATCCTGGATCAATACATCAATAATTAAACCATTCCATTTTTTTCCCAAAATGGAAAAAGCTTTTTCAAACTTAGGACACAGTGTATATGTTGATTTTCTCATTTCCATCATAATTATACACCTCTTCTTATTGAGTATTATAACATATTTTCTCAGATGAATTGATGAAAATGCTCAAGCTCAAAACATTTCAACGATTTCCTTCGTATTTAATAATACTAAATACGTTTTAGTGACTGGTTTTTTCAGGGCTTGTGTCAAAGCCTCTTTGTATAAACGCAATTGACCACTATAATTTTGAATAACTTTTTCTTTACTTTTTTGATCATAGACAGCATCTGTTTTAAAATCGTACAAAATCACTGAATCCTCATATTCTATATAGCCATCGATAATTCCATGAATCAGCAGCTGGGCATCTGCTTCATCGAAATCAAGAAAAATATCACGCGCATCTTTCAACATCGAAAAGGGTTGTTCTCTTTTGACATTTTTAGCATCCGTTAATAATAACTCACCTAAATCCGTCTCAAAAAACCATCGAACAGCTGATAGATCCATTTTTTCAGCAATCTTTTTTTCAATAATTCCATTTTTGATCAGTTCTTTTACTTTTTGTCGTAGTAAAGTCAGCGTGGGAACTTGTGTTAAGGGTAAAGTTTGTAATAATAAATGGATACTACTACCTACTAAACGCGGGTCAATTCTCTCTTCTTGCATAAATTGCGGTTTAGCTAATTCATTTTCAGTATAGCGAAAATATTGTTTTTGACCTTTTTCAACCACACTTTCCCATTCGATCTTGCTGATTGCTTCATCATCAGGATCGTTATACAGTCGTTTCATTTCAGAAACCGACTGATAGCTAGTCGTCATCGTAGATTTTAGCAGTGGATAGGAAAAATTCAGCCGCTGCTGTAAAGAGCTTATATCACTAGTAATATTTGATTCAGATTTATTTTTTTCAATTGCAGCTAAAGCGATCTTCTGGCTTTTTTCAATTAGCTGATCCTGATTGGTCCAATGAATCTGAAAATGAACTGGATGATAGATCGTTTTTTGACGAGTTTCAAGATCATCATCAAATTGAGCCATATCCGGATGACGAACTAAAGTCATTCCGATCCAGTCCATCAGATTTCCTCTGACAGTCATGCGCAAGGCCGGATTCAGGACTGTTTCTTTTTGATCTAATGCTTCGTGCCACTTCTTATAAGCTTTTGCTTTACTTTTATATGAACCGACTAAATAAAGCTTCTGCTCAGCTCGCGTCAATGCAACATAAAGTTTACGCATTTCTTCAGACAACATTTTTTGCAGGCGTTGTTCGAAAATAGCCTGGTAAGGTAAAGTTTCATAACGTACATTTTCTTCATCGATCCATTTTATCCCTGCACCTAGACGCTCTTCAAAAATATATCTCTGATTTAAATCGCTCGTATTAAATTGTTTTGTCATATCTAATAAGAAAACAACCGGAAACTCCAGTCCCTTACTGGCATGGATGGTCATAACTTTTACCGCATTTTCTTGGGACAAAGCAAGTGGCTGAGCCAAGTCTTTATCTTTTTCCTGCATTTTTTCAATAAAGCGGATAAATTGATATAATCCTCTAAAACTACTTTTTTCATAACTTTCAGCCCGATTGGCCAAAGCAATTAAATTGGCATAACGCTGCTGACCTGAAGGTAGGGCTAAAACATAATCTAAATAAGCTGTCTCTTGATAAATCGACCAGATCAGAGTTGAAATCGTTCTGCGCCGAGCTAACTGTCGCCATTTTTTTAATTGTCGATGAAATTCTTGTAAACGATCGGATAACGGATCTGTTGCACTATTAAGGTACTTTAAGAAAGCAGTATAGTAATCGTCTTCTTTTTGCTGCAAACGTATCTGTGCCAGTTCTTCTTCGTTCAAGCCCACAATCGGAGAGCGTAGGACTGCTACAAAAGGTATGTCCTGATAGGGATTGTCAATAATTTCCAATAAAGCCAGCATGGTCTGGATCTCTGTCGCTTGAAAATAGTTCTGGGCGTCATTTACTTCCAGCGGAATAAAATAACTTTTAAAGATATCCATGATCGTTAAATTATTACTGCGCGTGGGGACCAGTAATACAATATCCTTATACTCAATTGAACGATTTTCTTTTTTCTGCTTATCATAAATCTGGAATTTATGATCAATCAGCTCGCGAATCTTTAAGGCGACCAGCTGCAGCTCTCCTTCAGTTTTATTATCAATAGGCTTTTCTTGGCTATCGCCTTCTTTTTCATAAAGTAATAACTCTGTATCAAAACAATCACTTGCTGGAAAATCAGGGAAAGCTGCGATCAGTTGTGCAGCCTGATCATAAGGGATCTGACCTACTTTTTCATCCATCAGCTGCTTAAAAACCAGATTAGTAAACTCCAGTACTTCTTTTCGTGAGCGGAAATTTTCTGATAAGAGAATTCTACGGCCGCCCTCTTCTTTTTCAAAAGCTAAATATTTATCCACAAAAAGTGTTGGATCAGCTAGCCGAAAAGCATAAATCGATTGCTTGACATCACCAACCATAAAGAAGTTTCCATTATTTTTTGCTACTTGTCTCACCCAATAAAGAATCGCTTCTTGCAGGCGATTTGTATCTTGGTATTCATCAATCAAAACTTCTTCAAAACGCTGTCGATAATAAGCCGAAGCCTCGCTGCCCTGACCTTCCCCTTGTAAAATCTCTAAGGCAAAATGTTCGAGGTCATTAAAATCTAAAACTCCTTTGGCTAATTTTCTTTTTTGAAAAGCAGCCGTAAAAGTTAATGTCAATTCACTCATTTTATCCACTAAGGGTCTGGCATGATCCATTATTGCCAGCATCTTTTCTTCCGATAAACTAAAACTGTCCTTTATTTTATTTATTAGACTTTTAGCCTGATCTCTCAATGTTTTTATCGGTACGGACACTGCTTTTTCTTCTATTTTACGATAGGCCGGGTAACTATCAAAAGAGAGATTTTGCAATAGCTGGCTTAAAGTAGTTAGCTCATCGTTTTTCAGATAAGTTAAAATCTGGCGGCTAGCAGCTAAATCATGTTGCAAAACTGCTTGTGCCTTTTCCATCAGCGGATCTAGCGCTTGTTCTAAAGCAGCTTCTTGCTGGCTGATCGCCAGATAAATATTTTCCAGTAATGCCGGTTTTACTTGTTGCTGATACAAAGTATTTCCGGCTAGACCTTGACTTGTATCATAATTCTGACTTAAATTTTTTAGCCACTGTTTGGGATCCGGATTGGCCTGTGCAAAACGATAAAGAGATAAGACCATATCAGTTAACCCTTCATCCGAACGATCATTAGAAAAATTTTCAGCTAATTTAAAAAATATCGGATCTTCTTCTTCAAAATATTGATCTCTAACTTCTTCCCAAACTTCCTCTTGTAACAATATTCTTTCGGTATCATCGCTCAAAAGTCGAAAAACCGGATCAATATCGATCAAAAAATAAAAACGACGGATAACACTCAGACAAAAAGCATGTAAAGTTGAAATTTGTGCTTGCGGTAATAAAGTCAATTGACGGACAAAGTGATTGCGTCTCTCATTGTCACTTTCCTGGTTGATGGCTTGCTGCAATTCTGCTTGAATACGATCTTTCATTTCTTTGGCGGCACTTTCAGTAAAAGTAACAATCAGAAGTTCATCAATATTACTGCCGCTCTTTAACTTTTCGATAACACGACGGACGAGTACGGTCGTTTTGCCTGATCCAGCAGAAGCTGAGACCAGTAAATTATCGCCCTCATCAAAGAGCGCTTGCCACTGAGTATCGGTAAATTTTTCATTTTTCGGTTTTAAAGGAATATCAGTCATGTTCTTCCTCCTCTAGACGCTCCATTAGTTCTTTTTTATTTAAAGTCTGAATACGGTGATAGTTGTTTTCAGCTAACATTGGATCAAAATTACAAATACTACGAAATGGACAGAACTGGCAAGCTCTTTTTTGATCACTCACTTTATAGGCTGGATTTAATTCTAATGAACCAGCCACGATATTTTCACCGGCTTCCTGCAATTTACGACGATTATGCTGCATTAACTGAAGCATTTCTGTGCTTGAGTAAAATTTGTTAGCGGCTGGTTTACCCCACTGTTCATTTTTATTTTTTTTAATCGGAAAAACCGCTGAGCTTTCTTTAGCAGCCAGTGTTTGATCCAATGCTTCAAATATTTCAGGTTCGTCAGCAAAAATACCATCAA
>DATGVB010000214.1:0-3239 GCA_035300805.1 Tetragenococcus sp.
GATCAATCAGGAAGAAGATTTTTTAGCTGATCAGCAACAACTTCTGCAAAAAAAAATGAATGAAGAAGTAGCTGAAATCAACACTCATAAAATCAATATCGGCAGTGAAGAATCCTTTTATGAATCAGCCACCGAATATCGCCAATATGAACAGGAACTACAGCTGCGTTATCAAAGTGCCCAGGCCAAAGATAAACGCCTGAACACTTTGCAGACGATGGCTGATAATCCGTATTTTGCCCGCATTGATTTTAAAGAAGGAAATGATCAGCCAGAAACCTTATATTTAGGAATTGCCGCTTTACGTGATCAAAAAGAAAATACAATTATGATCGACTGGCGAGCTCCCATTGCCAATCTGTATTATGAAGGAGAGTTAGGTCCGGCCACTTATCGCGCTAATAAGGAAACTTTTAAGGTTGAATTATTATTAAAGCGACAATTTAATATTCAAAAGAAAAAAATCATCTCCATGGTCGATACTTCAGAGATGATCAATGATGAATTCTTACTGGATATTTTAGATAGCACTTCTTCGAATCGAATGAAAAATATCGTCTCGACTATCCAAAAGGCACAAAATAAAATTATTCGTGATACTGACAGCAAAATTATGCTGGTTGAAGGAATTGCCGGATCAGGCAAAACTTCTGCTTTACTGCAAAGGATCGCTTTTCTGCTTTATCATCATAGAGAGTGGCTGAAAACAGAGCAAGTCTTGCTTTTTTCACCCAATCATTTATTTACTGACTATATCTCTCTGGTCTTACCTTCTTTAGGCGAAAGTGAAATACCCACTCAGACTTTTACAAGTTTTTTAGAAAAAATGTTGCCTGAATTTCAAATTCATAATACCACTCAGGAAGAAGAACAATTTTTAAATGAAGAGAGTCGTCCGGTGCAGAAATTAAAGAACAGTCTAGCTTTAGTCGATCAGATAGATCCTTACATTGACAATATTACTGCCTGGGGTCCGCTCTTTCGCGATATAAAAATCAAAAATGAAGTCTATATTTCAAAAACGCAGATCCGTCAATGGTATCAGAATACTAATCCGAATTTACCACTTTACCAGCGTACTCAGCTTTTGCAAGAACAATTATTCAACAAATTAGCTCAGCTGCAGAAAAATGAAAGCAAGAAAGATTGGGTTAAACAGGCAGCTCTTGAAAAATTAGAAGAAATCTATGAAAATAATCCCGATATAGAAGATTCTGATAAAAAAGAACGACAATTAACCAAACAGTTAAAAGAACAGTTAGCCAAAAAGAAATTCCGGCCTTTACGTCGGCAGATCCAACAATTCCGTTTCATTAACTTAAAAAAACAATACCTGCATTTTCTCAGTCAGGCAGATCATACGCTAGCTGATAATCTCTGGCTAAAGAGTATCCAAGAAGTTAAAAACTTATTAAAGAATAGACAGCTTTTACAAGAAGACGCCTTATTATACCTTCTGTTAGCGCGTAAACTTTATCCTTTAAAAAACACAGCAAAAATTCGTTTTATTTTCATTGATGAGATGCAAGATTTTCCACCAGCTCAAGTAGCATTATTAAAACAACTTTTTCCTAAAGCCAGAATGACACTTTGCGGTGATCTAAATCAAAAGGTTTTTAGTAATGACAGCATTGTAAAATCCATGCAAGAACTGTTTAAAGAGCAAAAAATTACTCATCATCAGCTGACTACCAGCTACCGTTCCACTGAAGAAATTACTAATTTTGCTAATCAGTTCTTATCACAAGAAGATCAGGTAAAAACAACTGCCCGCAAAGGCAAGTTACCTATCTTTGTACAAAAAGACCAGTTGAAAGAAGCAGTTGGCTGGCTGGAAAATGACTTGCAGCAATTGAGCGTTCCCAGCCAATGGCGAATTGCCATTATCGCCAAAAACAGTCAGGCTTGTAAAGAACTTTATCAGGAGTTGACCGCTGAGCATAAAAAACAAATTCAACTGATTACTTCTGAAGATGATTTTATCAAACGAAAACAGATCATCATCCCGGCATACCTTGCCAAAGGACTTGAATTTGATAAAGTCTATGCCTGCTATCAAGAAGAAGACTACTCTAAGCAAGACAAATTAGTTTTCTATACAATGGCAACCCGGGCAATGCACGAATTAACTGTCATTAATTACGGTAAAAAATCACTCTTATTTGAAACAATGGATCCTCAAACTTACCAGAATTAAAAAAATCGTTCATCTCTTTTTTGAGATGAACGATTTTTTAACTATTTTGTCTAAACTGCTGACGTGTCTGAGCCTGGTAAGCTCGCCTTAATGGATTTCCTGAACGTTTTACTTTTTCTTCTTTGATCGCAAGGACAGTCTCAGGATATTGTAATTTTACGATTTTCAAAATCATTTTTAATTCTGATTTTTGGGCTGGATCATTTAAGCTGAAAATTTTACTATGACGCCCCATATGGCCGTTGTCGATCAGATGAAAATAGCGATTCCACTCAATAAATTCATCCATTGTCTGAAACTGACTTAAGGGAAAACCGGCTACATCTAAAATTTCACTTAAACGAAAAGCAACAAAAGAACTGTCTACATACATTTTTTTATGATGGTGTTTTTCAGGTTTATGATAATCAATAATAGCTTTTTCAGGTTGATTTTTTAATAGCCAGTCCAATAAATGGAAGAAAGCCTGCATCCGACTGTCTTCAGAAAAAAGCTGTTCTATGCTTTCTGATTGACGAAAAACCAAAGGAATAAAATAATATCTTTTAAAAATTAACATTGGGGCCTTTCTTAAGGAAAAATCTAGATAATAGTTAAGATAAGCTGAGCCTGACCAGTCAGAAAGCAGATAACCCTCTACACCAAAGTCTGCATATTTCCGACACAATTTTGAACAAGCCGGAATCGATACAACGCTTATTTCTGCTGTCTTTCCATAGTCACTAAAAAAACGATGAAAAGGCTCTAACTCAATTTTTTCTTCCATCCACACTTCACCTCAGTCCAAACTTTCTCTTACTCCTATCCTACCATAAAAAAACCATAATGGCTGCTGAAAAGCAAACTAGAAAAAATTTTTCTCTTGCCCTTCAGCTACAACTTTAAGTTTGTCTATTCAGCAAATTCCACATTGTGGTAGACATTTTGCACATCTTCCAGATCTTCTAAAACATCCACGATTTTTTCAAATGTTTCCATGTCGGTATCTGCTAAAGTAACTTGACTTTGAGGAATCATCTGCATTTCTGCGACATCAAATTTT
>DATGVB010000215.1:0-5122 GCA_035300805.1 Tetragenococcus sp.
ATTGGTGCGCCACCAGTTGTCAGCAGGCAGAAGCTTTTAGACCAAAACATTTCTTTCCAAAGATATTGTTTTACTCTAGGATAATCACGCTTTATCAACCGTGAACTAGCACTTTTATAAGCATTGATAAATTTTGTCAACTCTGTTTTCGGTTGAGCTTTGAACATGATATGAACATGGTCTTTATCCTGATTCCACTCAACTAAAGTTATATGATAAGATTCTGCAATTCGTACAAAAGTTGTTTTAGCAAATTCAGATATTTCATCATCAATCACTTGTCTACGGTATTTAGTTACCAGTACAAGATGATAATAGAGAAGAAATACTGAATGATTATTAGTATCTAATTCCATTGTTATATCAACTCATTTCTCATACAGACTGATTATAACACAGAACGAAATAAAAAGGCAATAAGCTTTTATTTCGGCTTTCGAGTTACTAAAGGTAACCCTCATACCGAACGGCATTCATCACCCATCTATAGAGGATGGGCGACTTCTACCTAGTTACGTTAAAAATTTTTGGACTCTAGCTAGCTGATCTAGGCTCCATATCTCAAGCAACTCAAAAAAAGCCCACCCTTTCAGATGAACTTCTAATTATTAAGGCAAGTCATTACCTGCTGCCAAATACAAATCATACCAGTCTTCACGTGAAAGTCTGACATGACTGGCTTGTGCAATCTCTTTGATACGATTGACGTTCATTGAACCGATCACCACTTGCATGTTGGCCGGATGGCGCAAGATCCAGGCCGAAGCAATACCAGTCGGCGTTAAATCATACTTTTGGGCCATTGTTACTAATTTTTGATTTAATTCAGGAAATTTATCATTGCCGATAAAGACCCCTTCAAACATGCCATATTGGTAAGGAGACCAGGCTTGGATCGTCATTTTTTCTAAACGTGAAAATTCGAGGGTTCCATTATCACGAACTGTTGCCCGATCGTCTTTCATATTGACATGCAGTCCGGCATCGATCATTCCCGTATGCATTAAGCTAAACTGCAATTGATTAGCTTCTAAAGGCTGCTTGACAGCTGTTTGTAAAAGTCTGATCTGATTTGGATTTTGATTACTTACACCAAAATGAAGCACTTTTCCTTGTGAAGCTAACTGGTCAAAAGCTGCAGCAACTTCTTCAGGTTCAAACAAAGTATCCGGTCGATGGAGCAATAGTGAATCGAGATAATCTGTCTTTAAACGTTTTAAACTTCCTTCTACGGCTTTGATAATATGCTCTTTGGAAAAATCATACATTTTCCCAGGAACAATTGCACATTTTGATTGAATAAACAAGTCCTGACGCTTAATTGAAGTTTTCGCCAGATGTTCGGCAAAAACAGTTTCACACTCACCATTACTATAAATATCAGCATGGTCAAAAAAATTGATGCCATTTTCATAGGCTGTTTCAATCACAGCTTTAGGGTCTTTCGCTTTATCAATGCGCATACAACCTTGAACAATTGCTGAAACTTCAATCGCTGTTTTGCCAAATTTTACCGTTTTCAAATCCAATTCCTCCTCAATTAATCACCTAAACCAACACGCTCAAAAATTTCATCTACATGCCTTAAATGATAATGATAGTCAAAGGCATCATCCAAGTCAGCCGCAGTAAGTTTACTCATGATCGTCTGATCAGCTTCCAGTAAAGGACGAAATGATCTTTGTTCATCCCATGAACGAGCGGTCTTAGGTTGAATAAGATCGTAGGCTTCTTCTCTAGTCATGCCTTTATCGATCAATTTCAGCAAAACTCTTTGACTATAAATCAAACCAAAAGTAGCATTCATATTATGTTTCATATTTTCAGGAAAGACTGTCAGATTTTCAATGATATCTGCAAAACGGTTTAACATGTAATCTAATAAAATTGTCGTATCTGGAAGAATGATCCGCTCAGCTGAAGAATGTGAAATATCACGTTCATGCCATAAAGAAACATCCTCATAAGCGGTCAGCATATGCCCTCTGATGACTCTGGCCAGACCCGTCACATTTTCTGAACCAATTGGATTACGTTTGTGCGGCATGGCCGAAGAACCTTTTTGACCTTTGGCAAAATATTCTTCAACTTCACGCGTTTCCGATTTTTGCAGGCTGCGGATCTCAGTAGCGAATTTTTCAATACTGGTGGCAATCAGTCCCATACAAGCAACGTACTCAGCATGTAGATCACGCGGTAAAACCTGGGTAGAGATTTCTTGCGGTCGGATTCCTAATTTAGCACAAACATATTTCTCTACAAAAGGTGGAATATTGGCAAATGTTCCAACTGCTCCGCTGATTTTACCTGCTTCTACTCCATTAGCTGCATGTTCAAAACGCTCAATATGTCGTTTGATCTCAGAATACCACAAGGCTAGTTTTAGTCCAAAAGTCGTCGGTTCAGCGTGAACTCCATGAGTCCTGCCCATCATGACTGTATATTGATGCTCCTTGGCTTTTTTGGCTACAACAGCAGCAAGATGCTGCAAGTCTTCACGCAAGATATCATTTGCCTGTTTCATCAGATAACCATAGGCCGTATCTACCACGTCAGTTGAAGTCAGACCATAATGGATCCACTTACGCTCTTCACCCAGAGATTCAGAAACAGCTCGGGTAAAAGCCACCACATCATGTTTTGTTTCTCGTTCGATCGTCAAAATACGTTCAACCTCAAAATTGGCATTAGCGCGAATTTTTGCTGCATCAGACTTTGGAATTTCACCTAATTCTGCCCAGGCTTCAGCTGCTAGAATCTCAACTTCAAGCCAGGCCTTGTAACGATTTTCATCCGTCCAGATATTTCCCATCAGTTCTCGTGTATAGCGTTCTAACATGACTTTCTCCTCTTTCTAAGCTTAACAATCAACTATAAATCGGCATCCTCGATTTCAGCTAGAACTGTTCCTGGTGTCATAGTGGGAATTGTTATATGCCCTATTTTTGTTTTGTCGGTCAACTCTTTTTTACCATAAAAATAAAAATTCCAAGCAGGTTTTTGACCGATCAGTGCTCGACTATTCGTCGACTTCTCCCTTAAAATATTAACGGTAACTGCCTTGCTGAATAGCTGCGTTGTCCCTAAAGGCCAGCCGCAAATACCACGAAGGTGGGCATCAAACTGGCTTATATTACAAACATCCAGACTATAGTTACCTGAATTATGAACGCGCGGGATCAGACGTCTGACATAGATACTGCCTGAAGCACTCAAAAACATCTCGATCGTCAAGATCCCATGTAAATTAAAAGCTTGGGCAATTTGAACTGTGATCCTTCTCATTTCGTCGTTTACTTCTGTAGGAACATCCGCCGGAACGATCGTCTCAAATAAAAGCTGATCACGATAAATAGTTTGAGCAATCGGAAAAACGGTATATTGCTCACCATTACCGGCAACTTGCACACTGACCTCTTTTTCAAAAGGGATCATGGCTTCTAAGATACAAGTTCCCTGTCGTAAAAGTCCCATCGAAGGAGCCAGATCGCTCATTGAATTTAAAATATAGTGCTGATCACTATCACGTGTCGTACGTAAAACACAAGGAAAACCAATACTGTCAATTGCATCTTGGATATCGGTAGGACTAATAATCGTTTCATAAGGAGCGATCACAATATTATTTTCTTCCATAAAAGATTTTTCCATTAACCGATCCTGAGTGATTGCCTGAAGATCCGTTCCCTGTGGGACATTGACAGAATCTACTAACATTGTCAGACTTTCCACACTGACATCCTTTGTTTCATAAGTCACCACATCACAACGCTTGGCTAGAGCCTCCAGCGCCAAAACATCATCGCAGGCTGCGATGATATGCCAGTCTGCTAACTGAGCTGCCGGACATTCTCCAGAAGGATCCAATATTCCCACACGAAATCCCATGTTTTTGGCGCTGATAGTCATCATCTTTGCTAACTGTGAGCCACCAATAATTCCGATCGTTGAACCTGGCATCAATGGTTTCACCAACCTGATCCCTACTTTCTATAAATCATTTTCTTCATAAATCATACCTTGAAACTATTCCGGCTGCAAGTAGACCAGTGAAATATTTTAAAATCCTTTTTTACTGTGTTCAAATATTTATTTTACTTAAAAAATAAACGTATAGGAAGAATTTATGGACACTAGTTTGCTGATCCAAGGGCCAGAAAGTCTTTTTTGGACCTTAGTTTGCTGATCTAGGGGCCATAAATTATTAAATCAAGAAAAAAAGCTGAACCCGCTAACTTTCAGGTTCAGCAATTTTTTATTATGCATCCGCTTCATTAAATGCGATCTTACCTTCCTTCAGTGCGCTGATACGTGCTAGAGAAACGACCGGGATCCCGGTTTCATCCAACAACTGGCGACCACCTTGAAAGCTTTTTTCAATAACGATGCCAATACCCACTACTTCAGCTCCAGCCTGCTGACACAATTCGATCAAACCTTTGGCCGCCTGACCATTAGCCAAAAAATCATCAACGATCAGAACGCGATCATCTGCATTTAAAAATTTATGTGAAATAGAAACTGTATTTGTCACTTGCTTGGTAAAAGAATAGACTTCACTGGTCAATAATTCTTCATCCATGGTCAGGCTCTTTGATTTACGAGCATAAATCATCGGTACCTTTAAAATCTGAGCCGTGCTAAAAGCCGGTGCTATACCAGAAGATTCAATCGTTACTACTTTTGTCACTTTTTTTGCAGCAAAAACTTCAGCAAAACGTTGTCCCATTTGGGCCATCAAAACAGGATCCACCTGGTGAGTTATAAAACGGTCGACTTTTAACACCCCATCGGATAAAACATTACCATCTTTTTTAATTCTTTCTACTAGTTCTTTCATCCTTATCTCCTTTAGTTATAGTAAAACACACTTTCTTAGCAAGCAAAAAAGTGTGTTTTTACACATTTTTTACTTATAGTCCAATATTTGCGGTACTGGGTAGAAACGATCGACCAATTACGATCATATATAAGTAAATCTGATTCTTATTATGCCGATTGAAAAAAAGAATTTCAAGCTTTCTTTGATTGAATTTAAGATTGATCGTGCCAATCTTCGTATTTTTCCTTTTCCTGATCACGATAATGGTCCATCTTGCGACTAAAAAGCTCACCATTAGAA
>DATGVB010000216.1:0-3774 GCA_035300805.1 Tetragenococcus sp.
TCGTTTGATGTGTTGTTTGAAATATGAGAATGCAGAATATGAACAAGCCAAAAAAGAGCTGCCAGATTATGGCAGTATAGTTTTAACCCCAGAAGGAAAAGGCAAAGTTATCGGACTTGATCTGTTAAGTCGTGTGATCAAGGTACGTTTAGCTAAACACGAAACAGCTGTTGAGTATACTTATGAAGAGCTAAAAGCAATGGCTAAAGCTGGTGATAAGCATGTCGATGGATAAAAGATCTTTGTACGACGGGCTAAACGACTTTGAAACCGACCTAGAAGATTTATTGCAAAAGCTGGCTGAAATGAAAGAGTCGCTGCAAGAATTAGTCGAAAAAAATACGACCCTAGAATTAGAGAATCAGCGTTTACGAGAGCATATTCGTGAATTGACACAACAGTCTTTAGATACAGCAAGAGAAAAACAAGAATTATCTCAATCACGCATGAATTTGGAAAAAATTTATGAAGAAGGATTTCATGTCTGCTATGATCTCTATGGCTCAAGACGTGAACATGATGAGCCCTGTGCTTTTTGTCTAGAGGTCATTTATCGGGAAAGTGGAAAATAAAAAAGGGGAGATTGGTCAAAAATGCGGCCAGTCTTTTTGTGTTAAAAGGAAGAAAAAATTTGAAAAAACAAAGAAGTTTTCAGACCAATCAGGGAATGCTGTATTTGGTACCCACTCCAATTGGCAATCTTGAAGATATCTCAATTCGTGCAATTCATACTTTACAAGCTGTTGATTTGATTGCTAGTGAAGATACACGCAATACGCAAAAGTTGCTTAATCATTTTGAAATCAGCTGTCCACAAAGAAGTTTACACGAACATAATTTTAAACAGCGTATTCCAGAGCTATTAAATTTTTTGCAGGAAGGAAAAAACATTGCGCAAGTCAGTGATGCAGGAATGCCTTCTGTAAGTGATCCGGGTCATGAGTTAGTCGATGCCTGTATTAAAGCCGAAATACCTGTGGTGGCCTTGCCAGGCCCAACTGCCGGGCTTACCGCCTTGATTGCTGCGGGAATCTCAGTTCAGCCGAATTATTTTTATGGATTTTTACCTCGCAAGAAAAAAGAACAAATAGAAGAACTAGAAAAATTAGCAGATATTTCTGCTAGTTTAATTTTTTATGAGTCTCCTTATCGACTTAAAACAACGATTACTCAAATGATTGAAGTGTTAGGAAATCGCAAAGCTGTGATCTGTCGCGAATTAACTAAAATTCATGAGGAATATTTACGCGGAAATTTAAGTGAGCTAAAGGCTTATCTTACTGAAAATACCATTAAGGGTGAGTGTTGTCTGCTGGTAGAAGGCGCCAAAGAAAAAGCAATAACAGAAGTCTTTACCGGAACTTTAAAAGAACAGGTTGAAGAGCTGATCGAGACCGGTCAGAAACCTAATGCAGCCATTAAAGAAGTTGCTAAAAGGAATAATTTAAAGAAACAGCAAGTTTATAACGACTATCACGATTTGAAATGATATGAGAACTTTTATAAAAAAGGTATTTCTTATCATCAACTATTTGCACGGGGAACGCTTGTTTGTGTATAATACTGTTGAGGTGCATATAAGATGAGCGGTTTACAATTTCCTTTAAAAAATGATACTTCACGTAAAATCATTCACATCGATATGGATGCTTTTTTCGCCTCGGTGGAAGAAAGGGATGATCCCAAACTGGCACTTCATCCTTTAGTGATCGCTCGCCATCCTAGTGATACAGGAGGGCGTGGTGTGGTGACGACAGCCAATTATCTGGCGCGTCAATATGGCATTCATTCAGCGATGAGTGCTCAGAAAGCTTATGAATTATGTCCACAAGCTACTTTTGTGCCCGGCGATCATAAAAAATATCGGACAGTATCTCAGCAAGTAAGAGAAATTTTTCATCGTTATACTGATGTCATTGAACCCATGTCAATTGATGAAGCCTATCTTGATGTGACTAAAAATAAAATCGGTAGTAAATCGGCGATCAAAATTGCTAAAATGATCCAGTATGATATCTGGCATGAATTGCATCTGACCTGTTCAGCTGGTGTCAGTTATAATAAGTTTTTAGCAAAATTGGCTTCCGATTTTCAAAAACCTAAAGGGCTGACAGTAGTTACTCCTGAAAATGCCGTGGATTTTTTGAAAGCTCTGCCGATTGAAAAGTTTTATGGTGTCGGTAAAAAGACTGTCCCAAAAATGCATGAATTAGGTATTTATAACGGATCAGACCTGTATGAAAAAAGCGAAATGGACCTGATCCAGCATTTTGGTAAGATGGGCTATTCACTTTATCGTAAGGTTAGAGGAATACATAATTCACCTGTGCAAGTAGAAAGAGAGCGTAAATCGATCGGACGCGAACGGACTTACGGGAAATCCCTGACACAAGAAGACGGCTGTCTGGCTGAATTAAGGATGATGTCAGAGGAAGTTTCCCGTTATTTAAAAAAAGAACAGAAACATGGCAAAACGGTTGTCTTGAAGTTGCGTTATTCTGACTTTGATACAATTACCCGACGGAAGACACTCACTGAGTATATCTACAAAACAGAAGATATTTTTGCTCAGGCAAGCCTCTTGTTTGAAGAAGTAGCCGAAGTTGAAAAAGGGATCCGCCTGCTGGGTGTGACCATGACAACTCTAGATCCGATGACTTATGAAAATATTGTATTGCCGCTATGGGAGACAGGAGATCCTTATAAATAAGTGAAGTTGATTTTGTATTGGAAAGATGACTAAAAAAATCCGATTTTTTTCGGATTTTTTTGTGTCTTATAAAAATTACATAAATAACGTTTGACTTCAGAAATAATTGTGCTAAGATAAGTATATCAAATAAAGTAATTTTAGAAAGGCACTAATATTATGGAGAATATTAATAGTTGGGTAGAGTTTACTAGTGGTTCGCCTCAGTTTCGTATTTCTGAAGTCTCTATAAAAAGCGCTCCAGTTTATCAATTTTATGATCAATCGGACCTAACCGAAGATCTTATTGGACTACCGATAGATAGGGAAGAAAATAAGCATGTAAGAACTTTCGATCGATTGAGTACTCTAGAGGCGGGCAATATAATTTTTAGTTTGATTTCCGGAACGGCTTCAATAGTCAGCAAGAATCATAGCGGATATTTATATACCCAAAATTATATCAAACTAAGCCCCAAAAAAGAACTTGATGGTTGTTTTCTTGTATACCTTCTTAACGAGAATAAGGGGATCAAGCGTCAGTTCCAAAAGGGTATTCAGGGTTCTGCGACAATGAAATATACGGTTAAACAGTTGAGAGACTTGAATTTACCTACCTTACCTTCGTTAGAAAAGCAAAAAAGTATAGGCAGTATTTATTTTAAACAATTGCACAAACAGGCACTAAAGGAAAGAGTTGCAAAATTAGAGACAAAAGTCATATTGGCAAGACTGGAGGGAAAAAGTCATGAATGAATTACAGTTTGAACATGATCTGATCCAATATCTCACAACTGGAACAATTACGGCGATAAACAGAAATGATTCTTTAAGAGAGGATCCATCAGATTATATTTACCGCACCAAATTATGGGAACACGAGCCCAAAATCAAGACAACACAACAGCTTTGGAGTAATTTTAAACTAATTTTGGAAAAGCATAACCAAAATACACTGGAACATTCCTTAAGCAATACTGAGTTCAGTCAAGTGAAAAAAATTATTTCTGACCTTAAAACTCCTTATGAAGCGGGACAATTTTTATATGGTCTTAATGGTGTTTCTCAAATTGAAATCGATTTGG
>DATGVB010000217.1:0-9682 GCA_035300805.1 Tetragenococcus sp.
TTCAAACAACACATCAAACGACCACATAAACCTGAAATCTTACTAGGATTTAATGACAGTCCTTGATCTTTAGCCATTTTGATCGAAACGGGTGCAAAATCGCCTAAAAAAGTCGAACAACACAACTGGCGACCACAAGGACCTACGCCACCTACGATTTTAGCCTGATCACGAACACCAATCTGGCGCAATTCGATTCGTGTTTTAAATACACTTGCTAAATCTTTTACTAATTCCCTAAAATCTACTCGACCATCAGCAGTAAAACGAAAAATAATTTTTCCCTTATCAAAAGTATATTCTGCATCCACCAATTTCATCTCTAAATGATGCTCAGAAATCTTCTTACGACCAATAACTAAGGCTTCCCTGGCTTTTTCTTTATTATTTTTCTCTTGAGTCAGTTCCTTTTTAGTGGCTAGATGCAAGATTGGATTTAATTTATGTGAAAAATCTTTTTCAGAAATTGTCTGATTAGCTACAACAACTTCAGCAATATATTTTGCTTGTTTTGATTCTACTAAAACCTGATCACCACAGGCATACTCTTTTCCTGCCGGTGAAAAGTAATAGATATGTCCAGTTTTGTGATAGCGGACGCCTACTACATCGATCACGTCACTCATCCCTTTCTCTTAAGGATACCGCCTAATAATGCGTATAGTCAATTGTTCTACTACTCCTTGAAAAGGCACATTCGCCAGTAATTTCTGCTGTGCATTCAAAATAAGTTCCAATGCCTGATTGATAGCAGCAAGTTTACCTTCACTTGTCAAAGATTGATCTCTCAACTGCTGAAAATAAAAAAGCAATATTTTTAAAATCAGCTGCTGCTGTTCTTTTTCCTTAGCCAGCAGGATCATTTTTTTCTGAATGAAAATAAAGCCTTGCCAATCTCTTTTCTGGAGATAATTAAACCAGATCGACACAATATCCCTAGTCTCATTAAACCATTCATTTTCTGATATTTCAACTGCTTTCTCATAACTATTTGTTAAGCTTGCCAAGAGCTCAGCGGTATTTTGTGAAAGCTGATCCTCCTTTAGTCTGGCAATTAAATGATCTTTTGACAGAGGAGTAAAATGAATGATCTGACAACGTGAACGAATGGTAGGCAGTATTTTCCCCAAAACATTAGTTTCCAAAATTGCCAAAG
This sequence comes from Tetragenococcus sp., assembly GCA_035300805.1. Classification (GTDB taxonomy): domain Bacteria; phylum Bacillota; class Bacilli; order Lactobacillales; family Enterococcaceae; genus Tetragenococcus. Next base: position 1,157 of record DATGVB010000217.1, read on the forward strand.
AATTGCCTTGTGGCTCTTCCAGAAATTTCAGCAAACTGTTAGCCGCACTAGAATTCATCTTATCGGCTTCTTTAATAATAAAAATCTGTTTCCCTTTTTCAAAAGCGCTTTTAGCAAAATCTGCCTGTAAACGGCGGATTTGAGCCACCTTTATCGTCTGTCCGTCAGGCTGAATGCTTCTTACATTGGGATGCTCATTAAGAGTTATCCGCTGACAATTGAGACAATGTTCACAAGGTTCATTCTCTTTGACTTCTAGACAAAGTAAACGTTTGGCCATCCAAATGGCCATCTCATCTTTTCCGCTACCATTATCCCCTTCAAAAAGATAAGCATGAGCCAAACGCTCATGCTTAAAATTATTTTTCATACGCGAATAAATTAGCGGCTGATTTTGAGCTAAAAATTGATTTTCCGCCATTTCAAACTCCTTTTAATACCGTTGAAACTGTTCAATAGGCAATACAAAGACTGTAGCTCCACCCACTTCAACTTCCACTGGATAAGGGACTTGTCCTTCAAGCGAAACATCTAAAGACATAGGAGTTGAAACATATTGTTTACGTGATTGACAAGTTTTCTTAATCAGTTCCAATGCTTCATCTATTCGTCCATCTTCAAGACCGATAATGAAAGTGCTGTTCCCTGCTTTTAAAAAACCGCCGGTCGAAGACAATTTTGTTGCCCGAATATTTGCATCAATAAATTCATTGGCTAAACGATTACTATCTTTATCTTGGACAATTGCTAAAATTAATTTCATTTATACCATCTCCTTAAAATAATCAGGAAAAGCTTTACGAATTGCTGTAAAACTTTGATCCACAACTTCTTGTAAATCCATACGTGCATCGATTTTATAGATACGTGCAGGATGCTGTTCGGCTATTTTTAAATAAGCATGACGTACCCTTTGATGAAATTCTAACCCTTCTAGTTCTAATCGGTCAATTTTATAGCCTCGTGAATGTCTGATCCGAGTTAAACCAGTATCAGAATCAACATCTAAATATAGGGTAAAATCAGGGTTGAGTCCTTGGATAGCAAACTGATTGAGTGCCGCTACTTCCGCAACACCGATCCGTCGTCCTGCCCCTTGATAAGCAACCGAGCTATCAACAAAACGATCACATAAAACAACTTTTCCTTCATTTAAGGCTGGTAAGATCACATCTACTAAATGCTGACGACGTGAAGCAGCATATAATAAAGCTTCCGTACGTTCATCCATTTCTTCATGGTCAGGATCTAAAAGTAAATCACGGATTTTCTCTGCAATTTTTCCGCCACCCGGCTCACGAGTTTTAACGATCTCGTTTTTTGTTGCAAATTGCAAACGCGGATACAATTCATTGACCACACTGGTTTTCCCTGCTCCATCCGGTCCTTCAACTGAAATAAAAATTCCTTTCACCAACAATTCCCTCCTCATTAAACTACAGTTCTGTTCTGCCTGATACTGCTTTTGATAGTGTAACTTCATCGGCATACTCAATATCACTACCCACAGATAGGCCATGCGCCAGGCGGGTTACTTTGATCCCAGCTGGTTTAATGAGGCGTGATAAATACATAGCTGTTGCTTCTCCTTCTGTCGTTGCGTTTGTGGCAATGATAACTTCTTTGATGGACTCGTCTTGCAGCCGTTTGATCAAAGAAGCTAGATTGATATCATCTGGACCTGTACCTTCCATTGGAGAAAGGACGCCATTTAAAACATGATAAAGTCCACGGTACTCTTGGACCTTTTCAAAAGCCATCACATCTTTGGCTTCTTCGACAACCAAAACCGTCGAGTGATCACGATTAGTATCTGCACAAATCTCACACGGATCATCTTCTGTGATATTACCACAAATGCTACAATAGGTTAGATCTCGTTTGACACTCAGCAGTGACTTTGCAAAATCATTGACTGCTTCGTCTTTCATATCAATAGTATAAAAAGCTAAACGAGTGGCTGTTTTTTGACCGATTCCTGGTAAATTCATATAGCTCGCAATCAAGCGAGCAATGGGTTCTGGGTATTGCACGCGACATAGCTCCTTTTTATACTCTTTTCAATTATAGTCCCGGAATATTTTTGGTGTATTTTCCTAAAGTCTTTTTGGTTTCATTGTCAATTTCGGCCAAACAGTTATTGACTGCTACGACCACTAAGTCCTGCAGCATTTCAGGATCATCTGGATCCATCATTTCAGAGGCAATCTGTACATCTTTAATTGTCCGATCTCCTTTAGCAGTTACCTTGACATAATCATTTGCTGAACGGCCGATAAATTCTTTTTCATTAAGGGCGGCCTGCTCTTTTTCCATATCTTTTTGCATCTTTTGTACTTGTTTCATCATGCCTTGCATGTTACCCATGCCTTTCATCATAAATCACCACTCCATTTATTAATCTTCTTTAATTACAGCTAAATCACCAAAAAGTTCCCGAGCTTTTGTTACGACTAAATCATCTTCTGCCTGATCTTCTTGTTGCTGCATTTCTTCTTTTTCATATAGTTCATTTTCTTTATCGTTTCTGTCATTTCCTGCTAAAAATTCCTTGCGTAATTGCGGCCAGCTTTCACCAGTAATATAGACAATATCCGGTGCATAATCAGGCAACATCCGACTCAGACTATTTTGCACACTCACAATAAAATCTTCATCCTCGGCGGCTTTTTTACAGATAATTTCATACTCAAAAGCAATCACCAGACCATTGGGACTGGCAGCTTTAGGCTGACTTGCACGCAACATCGCTTTTTGTGTGACACTCAAGCTGGCTAATAGATCTTCCCAGATATCTCTAACTTCTAACAAATTTTTTTTGGTTGCTTCCTTTAAAACTTTAAAAACCCGTACTTTAGGAATACGGTAACGTTGACTGTTGGCTTTTTTATCTTTAACGATTTTTTTCACTGGCGCAGTTACAGTCTCTCGCTGATTTTGTAATTGTTGAACTTGCTTTTGTAAATGTTCTACTTGTTTTTTTAAATGTTCAACTTCCTGGTCACTAACCGTCACTGCTGTTTCTGCTATAGGTTCATAAACTGCAGGACTTGTCAATTTTACCGTAGCAACTTCCAAATAAATTCGCGGGCTAGTAGTAAAACGAACATCATTTTGTGTTTGATTCAAAATATCGATCCAGCTATAAATTTGCTTAGCTGAAACATTTTGCGCTAATTCTTTAAAATCTTCAGTATAGTGATGGGCTTTTTGTTCAAGCAGCGTAGGAGCTTTTTGATAAATCAGCAAATCGCGACAATAATATAATAAATTTTCTAAGAGCCGCCGTGTTTCTTTTCCCTCCGCCAGCATATCCGCTAATAATTCTAAGGCCTGGACTGTATCTTCTTTTTGACAAGCCTGTATAAACTGATCCATCATCTGATCTGTCAGACTGCCGGTCACTGCCAAAGCATCTTTTAATAAAATCTTTTTCTCACTGAAGGCAATTGTCTGATCCAGAATACTTAAAGCATCCCGCATCCCACCTTCAGCAGCTTGAGCAATCGTATTCAAGGCTTCATCTTCATATTCAATTTGACTCTGTTGTAAAATATAAGCTAAATGCTCAATGATATCAGCTGACGAAATTCTTTTAAAATCAAAACGCTGAGTCCGCGAAATGATAGTAGCTGGAATTTTATGAGGCTCAGTTGTTGCCAAAATAAAAATTACATTTTCTTTGGGTTCTTCTAAAGTTTTCAGTAAAGCATTAAAAGCTCCTGTTGAAAGCATATGGACTTCGTCTATGATATAGACCTTATACTGAGCTTGCGTAGGGGCATAATTCGCACGTTCACGAATCAGGCGAATCTCCTCAACTCCATTATTACTAGCAGCATCGATCTCGATCACATCTTCTTGCCGACCTTCAGTAATAGAATGGCACATCTCACATTCATTGCAGGGCTCTCCATCATGACTATTGGGACAATTGACGGCCTTAGCAAAAATTTTAGCAGCACTTGTTTTTCCGGTTCCTCTAGGTCCTGTAAACAGATAAGCATGAGAAATCTGATTTTGAAGGATCGCATTTTTCAATGTCTGAGTAACTGCCTTTTGTCCTATCACATCAGAAAAACGCTGCGAGCGCCATACTCGGTACAGTGCTTGATAAACCACTTTAGCCACCTCTTTTCAAAATTCACTAGTTACTATTATACCTTATTTTACTCGTTGTTTGAAGTAATCCAAAAAATAAAAAACTTAAAAAAAGAAAGAGAACTTTTTTGCGTATATATCTAGTGTAGACCAAAAAAAGCAGCTTTTAATATAAAAAAGGAGAAGTATTCATGCTACGACAAAAATCAAAAAAACAGCAGTGGTTAGAAAACCTTCAATATCGTTATCAACTTAAAGCAAACGAAGCGGAAAAATTGAGTCGTCTCAATAAAGGTTTTCAAGGAGAAGTAAAGCTGGATCTAAAAGTAAAAAAATTCATTTTTGTCAATGATTTGGGAAATAAACAAATTCTCGTTCCTCTGATTTGAGTTTAGAGAAACGTGATTGCCTTTTTTATAAATTTACATAAAAAAAGACAAGGGCCCAAATAAAATGAGCTCTTGTCTTACTTTCATCAAAAAGACTACTTCAAAGTTACAGTTGCGCCTGCTTCTTCTAAAGATGCTTTCAAAGCTTCTGCGTCTTCTTTAGATACGCCTTCTTTAACTGCACCAGGAGCACCGTCAACAACAGCCTTAGCTTCTTTCAAGCCTAAGCCGGTTGCTTCACGGACTGCTTTGATAACTTTCACTTTAGTAGCACCAATTTCAGTAAGTTCTACAGTAAATTCAGTTTGTTCTTCAGCAGCAGCACCATCACCGGCTGCTACAGCTGCAACTGGAGCTGCAGCAGATACGTCAAATTCGTCTTCAATAGCTTTAACTAAATCGTTTAATTCTAAGATTGTTGCGCCTTTAAGCTCTTCAACAATGTTTTCAATATTTAATGCCATTTTAATTTTCCTCCATTTATGAATATTTAATTTTTAAATCATGCGGCTATTAAGCTGCGTCTTCTTCGTTCTTGTCGATAACTGCATTGACTGCATAAGCCACATTGCGGACAGGTGCTTGCAATACAGAAAGTAACATAGATAGTAATCCTTCGCGGTTTGGTAGTTTTGACAAAGCGACGATTTCGTCGATGCTTGAAACTTTTTGTTCAATAACGCCACCTTTGATTTCCAAAGCTTCTGCCTCTTTACCAAATTCAGCGATTATTTTAGCAGGTGCTACAACATCTTCAGCGCTGAAAGCAACAGCGGTAGGGCCTGCAAATACTTCATCCAAGCCTTCCAATCCAGCTGCTTTAGCTGCACGTCTTAAAATTGAATTTTTAATAACATGTAATTCTACTTTTTCCTCACGTAATTGTTTACGCAATTGTGTATCTTCTTCTACTGTTAAACCACGATAGTCAACAAATACAACAGATACAGCAGATTTGAATTGTTCTGTTACAGCATCAACAATAGCTGCTTTTTTAGCAATTGCTGCTTCACTCATTTATTTCACCTCCTGATTTAGATGGTAGAGTTTTGATATAAAAAAACTCTATGCCACCGCAGACATAGAGGGACTATTGATATATATCAATAAATAGCCTCGGTAGGATTTATGACACTGTCACCTACTGTCTTCGGTATAGTTAAGTATTAACCTCAAACACCTTACCATAAGCAGGTATTTGAGTCAATACTTTTTTAACTTATTTGTTTAAAATGAAGCGACATCTACATGGATACCAGGTCCGAATGTAGTGGTAATAGAAAGATTCTGCATGTAGATCCCTTTAGCTGCAGATGGTTTAGCTTTCACTAAAACATCATGAATCGTCTTAAAGTTTTCTACCAATTTGTCCGTATCAAAAGATACTTTACCAATTGGAACATGAACATTCCCATTTTTTTCAGCACGGTAAGTTACTTTACCAGCCTTAACTTCTTCAACAGCCTTTGTTACATCCATGGTAACTGTGCCTGTCTTAGGATTTGGCATTAAACCTTTAGGGCCTAAGATGCGTCCTAAACGACCAACTTGTGCCATCATATCAGGTGTTGCGATAACAACATCAAAGTCAAACCAGCCATTTTGAATTTTTTCAGCCAAATCCGCTTCGCCAACATAGTCAGCTCCTGCTTCTTCAGCTTCTTTCGCTTTTGCACCTTTTGCAAAAACTAAAACTTTTTGAGTTTTACCAGTTCCATTAGGTAAAACAACTGCTCCACGGATTTGTTGATCAGCTTTTTTAGTATCGATATTTAAACGATAAGCAACTTCAACGGTTGCATCAAATTTTGCAATATTTGTTTCTTTAGCCAAAGCAACAGCTTCTTCGACAGAATAAGTTTTTGTTGCATCGACCTTTTTCAATGCTTCTTGCATTTTTTTGCTCTTTTTAGCCATATGTGTGTTTCCTCCTTGATGTGGTTATAACGGTAGAACCTCCCACGTGTTCTCTATTTTTCAATACAGAGCCGACTGAGAAGCTACGCTTGCGAGAATCTATTCAACTGTGATTCCCATGCTTCGTGCAGTTCCTTCAACCATGCGCATTGCAGCTTCAACATCTGCTGCGTTTAGGTCTTGCATCTTTGTTTCTGCGATTTCTTTTACTTGATCGCGAGTAACTGTAGCTACTTTATTTTTGTTAGGTTCACCAGAAGCTTTTTCAATATTTGCTGCTTTTTTCAAAAGAACAGCTGCTGGCGGTGTTTTTGTTACAAAAGTAAACGAACGATCTTCATAAACTGAAATAACAACTGGAATAATTAAACCAGCTTGATCAGCAGTACGTGCATTGAATTCTTTAGTGAATCCCATAATATTGATGCCTGCTTGTCCTAGTGCCGGTCCTACTGGTGGAGCTGGTGTTGCTTTACCTGCAGGAATTTGCAATTTGACGATTTTTTCAACTTTCTTTGCCACGAGACATACCTCCTTAAGTCCGTGATGTGGTTAATTGGAGATCAAAATTTCCCCTCCCACGCTTTTACAAGTGTGATTACACACCTAAGACATTATAGCAAAGATCAGGATCTTTGCAAGTATTTTATTAAGTTTCCACTGATATTCTTGTTTTTAAATAGGAGAAGTTTATAATACAATCAGACACTAATTAGGGGTTATTTCAATGAAAAAGAATGCTTTATTTCCGATTGTGATCATCATATTGTTGTTTTTATCAGCTTGTCACAATTATAATGCCGAACAAAAACAAACGACTCAAACCACTGAAACAACTTCAGCTGAAAAAGTGGCCAACGTCCATAAATCAACTGTTCCTACCTTATTGATTCATGGTTATCAGGGAACAGTAAATTCTTACCATTCAATGATCATTCGGATGCAGGAAAGTCAAGCTGCTCAAAAAGAGATGACCATGACAGTTCAGTCCGATGGATCAGTTGAAGCTTCGGGTCAGTTGAGTGGCAAAAAGAACAATCCACTGATCCAGGTTGTTTTTAAAGATAATATCAATAATGAATGGAATCAAGCTTCATGGCTGAAAAATGTTTTATCTTATCTAAAAAATAACGAAAAGGTCGACCAGGTAAATTTAGTAGGACATTCCATGGGGGGAGTCGACATTTATCGTTATTTAGGAACTTACGGAAATGAAAGTGAGCTGCCTCAAGTAAATAAATATGTTGCTATCGGTGCCCCTTTTAATGATTTTACTGACCCTGATGATGGTCAAACGATTGATTCTGTTTTACAGGATGGTCCAAGTCTACCTTCTTCTCGCTATCAGGACTTTGAAGCTATGCGGACAGAAATATCGCCAGAGCTTCCCGTTTTATTAATTGCCGGACAGTTAGATAAAAATACTTTAACCGATGGGACCGTGCCGACTACAAGTGCCTTAGCGATTTATCCCTTATTAAAAAGCCAAGACAATAATATTGGTTATTCGATTATCTATGGTGAAAATGCTCAACACAGTATGCTGCATGAAAATCCTGAAGTGGATCATTTGATTGAAAATTTTTTATGGCAGTAAGCTTTACTACAAAAACGACTCACGAATTTTAAAAATCGCGAGTCGTTTTTTTATACATAAAATAAATTTTTAGTCGAATACACCGGATCACAGGTAAAAGAGATCCCTAAATTTCTGAGCATCTGTTCATCAGTTTTATTTAAAATAACTGTAGAATGAGCTTGTACATCACGTAAGTCCATCAATTTTTCATAAGCTAATTGTGCCAGAGGATTTGTCACTGCGCTAATCGAAAGCGCGATTAAAATTTCTGAAGTATTCAGAGATGAAACATGTCCTGATAACTCATTGGCTTTAAGTTTTTGAATCGGTTCTAAAGTGTTAGGAGAAAGGAGCAGAATATCATCACGAATATTCGCTAACTTTTTGATCCCGTTCAAAATTGCGGCTGCACTTGCATCCATCAGTTTTGAAGCACGTCCAGTCACAAAATCACCCTCACTTAACTCTAGAGCAACAACCGAAGGAATATTTTCTGAATTCCAATCAGACTTTGCTTTTAATTTTTCAGCATACTCACGC
>DATGVB010000218.1:0-2393 GCA_035300805.1 Tetragenococcus sp.
ACGGGGCATTAGCTCAGTTGGGAGAGTGCTTGCATGGCATGCAAGAGGTCATCGGTTCAAGCCCGATATGCTCCATATAATAATAAAAAGCACTTGATAACATTATGCTATCAAGTGTTTTTTATTTTTTGCACAAATATCAGTTTAAGAGTATTTTTCAGATAGTTATAAATCCCTTCTCGGTTTGTATACTAGTTTTTTACAAAATAAATATAACAAAAAGCATATTTTTAGTTAATCGCTATAATCGACTAATCATCCAATTCCTTTTTCCTATAAACAGCTATCGTTAAAAAGACAGCCAAAACGAGCCAGCCTAATATAATAAGTAAATAATGCCACGTGTCAACCAAACCAGATCCCGCTTGAATATCTTTCGCAAATTCTACTAACTGTACACTTGGTAAATACTCAGCAAAACTTAAAACAGGATATTTATCTGCCAACATTGGAATAAATGAACTAAATCCAAATACAAACACAACTGGCATCATAATAATGGATGCTTCAACAACGGTTTTAGCTAAAAGTCCTAACATTGTTCCTACAGCTAAATAAAAAATTAACGATAATAAGAGAGCAACGGAAATAAGGACAAGATGATTTGGTTGATAGCCTGTGAACTTTGTGCAGATGATGATGGTCACAATGGTTAATATAAAACTAACCAGACTTTTACCACCAAGGATTTCAGGTATTGTCGCTGGTGAAAGCATCAAACCGCGTAACGTATTCATTTCTTTTTCCTCAGCAATGAGCGCACATTGGACAAAAAAAGCAATGGAAACAAAGGCTAAATTAATGACTAAGTAATGTTCCTCAATCGAATTAGTATCCATGTTTCGATAAAGAAATGCCATCATAAATGGAAGAATAAAAGCTGTACCAACAAACATATTTTTTGATAAATCCTTTAAGTCCTTTTGAAAAATAGCAACCATCCGTTTCATTGAAAAAGTCATACTAATTCCCTCCCTGTCATTTCTAGAAAAATATCTCCTAATGTTGGTTCATTGGAATGAATCGATTCAATCTCATTCGCTGACATATATTCGTATAACGTTTTTGCTGTTTCTGGTCCTTGGTCCAGCAGTAACTCTTTTCCATTTTTTAACGTTACCACCATCGTTTGATCAGAAAATTGTTGACGCAACTTTTTCGGGTGATCTAAAAGTTGAATTTTACCATGATGTAAAAAGGCCACTCGATTACAGAGCATTTCTGCCTCGCTCATATTATGGGTCGTTAAAAAAATCGTCGTACCTTTCTCATTTAATCTTCTTAACCCATCATGAATATGTTTTGAGTTTGCAGGATCTAGGGATGACGTCGGCTCATCTAAAAATAATAAGTCTGGTTCATGAAGAAGAGCACGTGCTAACAGTACCCGTTGTAACATTCCTTTTGATAGCTTATTTACAGTCTTTTTTCTTGCATCCGACATGTTAACCATCGCAAGAACGTCCTCCATCTGAGTTTCAGGAACATCATATAAATTACAATAAAGCTTTAAATTCTCTTCTATAGTTAGACGCTTATACAATCCACTATTATCTGTCAGAACTCCAAACTTTCTCCGATAATCACTACTCTTTAAATCCTGAGGTGGTCGATTAAAAACTATAACGTCTCCAGATGTAGGTAATAGTTGACCAGTTAGTATTTTAATTGTAGTTGTTTTACCTGATCCACTCGGACCAAGGAAACCAAATGTTTCTCCTTTTTTTACATCAAAACTGACCGATTGAAGTGCTGTTTGATTGCCAAATGTTTTTTCTAATGAATTTACTTCGATAATTTTCTCCACGCTTACTCCCCCTTGATTGACTTTTTTGCTACACCAATAGAATAGGGTAATTTCAGCGTTTAAGCAGTATATTTTCCATGAAAAGAGCAAAATAGGGGTTGAATGGAGCTTATCGCAGGTTAACTTGCTGTAAGATCCCCCACTTCAAGAGTTTGAGATTAATCAAGAATTCTAAGTGGGGGGATCAACAGCCAGTAATCGCCCGATTCGTTCAACTAATATTCAGCGGGGGAAAGAAAACTCCCGCTGAATAAAGTTTTACTTTATTTTAAGTCCAACATCTCCTTTAATTCGGTCATTTTTGTTTTCGATAAAGGAATAGATGATTTCGATTGATCATTTAAAATAAAACTGAAGCTATTCCGTGTCCAAGTAATCACCTCTTTTACTTTTTGCAAGTTCACAATATAAGATCTGTGACAACGGAAAAATCCTTCAGGTTTTAATTTCTCCTCAAGTTCAGTTAATGTAAATGTCGTTGGAAAGAATTCACCATTTAAACAAACGTTTGATTGACCAGCATGGCTTTCAATATAATCAATTTCCGGTGGATCAAATAAGATTATTTTTTCATTTACTTTTGCCG
>DATGVB010000219.1:0-5766 GCA_035300805.1 Tetragenococcus sp.
AAGCGATAAAGCTGAATGAAGTCCCTGTAAGGATCGGCTTGCGAGCGCCTAATTTATCTAAGATTTTTCCGCCAAAAGGAGCTAGACAAGCACCTAAAATGGCTCCCGGAAAGGTGATCATTCCCGAAAGACTAGGAGATCTATGGTTAACTAGCTGCAGATAATTAGGCAAGGTGAAAGCTAAGCTTAAAACCGCCATTTGAAAAATAAAGAAGGCCAGCAAATGTCCGCTGAACAGTCGGTTTTTTAAAATATTCAGTTGAATGATGGGTGCCTTAATGCTGATTGAACGAATAAATAAAGCCAGGCAGCTCAATATTCCTATACTAATAAGTCCTAGGACAGGCAAGCTGAAGAAAGAATGCGAGCCCAATCCATTCAAGCCTAAAATCAGCGTGGTAAACATGCTGATAATCAAAAGAAAACTGGGCCAGTCAATAGAAGTTTGCTGCAGTTGGTACTTTTGTTCAATCGATGTGATCCCTAAGAAGAAAGACAGGATCAAAAACGGAAGCAATAATAAGAAGATATAGCGCCAGCCTAGATAACTGATGATAAGTCCGCCCAAACTTGGCCCAATTGCAGGTGCTACAGCTGTAATCAAGTTGCCCAGCCCCATCATCTGACCTAATTTCTGCTGAGGAACTTGTTCAAGAATAATATTGAACATGAGAGGTAAAGCAATTCCTGTCCCGACACCTTGAATCAAGCGCCCGGTTAAAAGTAAAATGAAATTAGGAGCTGCGCTATCAATAATAAGTCCGCTGGTGAATAATAAATTTGCTGCTAAGAAAAGCTGTCTGGTTTTAAACTTACGCTTTAGGATAGCTGATAAAGGAATAATAATTGCCAGGATCAATAAATAGCTGGTGGTCATCCATTGAACGGTATTTGTTGTTACATTAAATTCTTTCATTAAAGTAGGAAAGGTGATATTCATAGCCGTTTCTACTACTACGCCACAAAAGGATAAGATCCCTGTTGCAAAAATAGCGCGCAGCATCTTGGCGGTTATCTGTTTACTTTGCATTAATTAAATTCCTCCGCTTATCAATTAAAATTCATAGGAACTTGATTAACATAAAGCAACTATAGGGCATTGTCAACTTTTTATTTTAGATCAATCATGCTAAAATGAAGATGAATGAAATCATGGGGTGAAAAAAATGAAACGCGAAATTTGGAAACGTTTTATCAATGGAGATGAAGCTGTTTTAGAAGTCTTGCCGGATAAGGTAGCTGACTCTTGGCAAAATTGCTATGAAAATCATATCGATCCTTTTTTATACAAACCTCGACAACTGATGACAGTAAGCGAATTAAAGAATGAACAGCATAAAAATCAAGAGCTGATCGAAATGGTGACAAAAGAAGTCAGTGTCTTACAGCATCATTTAGAAGCGAAACTACCGCTTTTTGTTTTAACAGATGCTAACGGAAATATTTTATGGCGCGCTGGCAACCATCAATCCAAAGACTATGCCAATGACATCTTTTTCAGAGAAGGCAGTCGCTGGTCTGAATTGGCAGTAGGTACGAATGCGATTGGTCTGGCATTAAAAACCAGGCAGGCAGAACAGATCTCTTTAGATGAGCATTATTCGGTTTCTTCTAAAAACTGGAGTTGTGCGGCCTCACCGATTGTAGATGAAGAAGGTGACCTGCTGGCTGTTTTAGATATTTCGACTTACCAGAACCCGTCTGCTCAAGATGCGCAAATTTTATTAAGTGCAGTTACGCAAAAAATCACTAATCGAATTGTCGCCAACGAATTAGAAAGAAAAAAAGATCTGCTGTTTTATGCAGCGGCACACCCTGATGATACGATTCTTTGTGATCGTTATTTTCGGATTGTCCATTTACCAGTTAAATATGCTGAAGATTTGCAGCTTAATGATGATATTCGTTTTTATCTGAAAAAGAGAACGATTTATAATCAGGAAGAAATTTATATGAATAATCAAATGATCGGCTATCGCTTTGTCTTACATACAGTTATGAAAAATTCTGATTTTTATTATACAGGCATTCCAACTACTGATGAGAATTACCAGAAATTTCTCAAAAAAGCAGTTCGCTTAGCTCAAAGCGAACTGCCAGTTCACCTTTATGGCGAGTCAGGCAGTGGTAAGGAAGTTATTGCGGAAACGATTCATTATAATAGCAGTAAAAAAAATGGACCAATGGTAGCAATCAATTGTGGAGCTTTGAGTGAAGAATTGCTGGAAAGTCAACTATTTGGCTATGCACCGGGTGCTTTTACCGGAGCAAATGAAAAAGGCTATCGAGGTAAAATAGAACAAGCGGATGGAGGTACACTTTTTCTAGATGAGATCGACAGCATGAGTGAAAAGATGCAGTCTTCTTTATTAAGGGTGTTAGAAGATAAATATGTGACCCCCATCAATGGTCCTAAAAAAGCCGTCGATTTTCGTTTAGTTACAGCGAGTAATCGGAATTTAAAAAAGTGCGTGGCGGAGCATAAATTTAGAGAAGACCTTTTTTATCGAATTTATGTCGGACAGTTGACGATTCCGCCGCTAAGGGAAAGAATTAGTGATCTGGAGCCTTTGATTATCGAGTTTTGTAAGCAGAAAAACTGGCTGATTGATTGGCAAGATAAGATTTTTGCAACGGCTAAGAATTATTCCTGGTATGGCAATATTCGTGAATTTAATAATTTCCTTGAACGACTATATATCTTTTACCCTGATCAAATGCCAACTTCAGCTGAGATAAATGACTTAATTGAAGCAGGAAGTTTGCAGATAAATACGATTACTAAAACAGAGCATGCTGAGAAACAAAAAATTGAAGCAGCCTTAAAGCAAGAAAAATACCATATTTCAAATACAGCTAAAAACTTAGGTATTTCAAGGGCCACGCTTTACCGCAAAATGAAAGAATTTAAAATTCAGCCATAAAAAAAGCAGCAGACCTCGGTCTGCTGCTTTTTTTGAGACAGTTGAAACAATTTGTATCAAAAACATAGACAAAAGAGTTTTAGCCTATTTGATAAATAATTCGTTTGTGAAAAAAGTTTTTTTAAAAGCTTTAAAAAATAGACCTTTTGATTAAGATGAGTGTTTAATATGTGAAAATAAAATTTTACAAAATGTAACCGTTTTTGTTTGGCACGTATCTTGCGATTAATAAATTGTAAAAACGAAAAAAAGAGAAGAAAGGAAAAAATTTAATAAGGAGGCTTAAAGTATATGGCAAATTATGATCTGGTTGTTGTCGGATCAGGGCCTGGTGGCTATGTCGCAGCAATCAAGGCGGCTCAAAAAGGACTGAAAACAGCAGTCATTGAAAAGAAAAAAATTGGAGGAGCTTGTCTGAATGTCGGCTGTGTGCCGTCTAAAAGTTATCTGACGCATGCGCAATGGCTTTTATCCGCCGAAAGTGCAAGTAAATATGGTTTAAAAGTAGATAAAGAATCACTTGATTTTCCTAAGATGGTTCAACGTAAAGATAAAGTAGTAAAAACATTACAAGGAGGGATCAGCCACTTATTTCAAAAAAATCAGATCGATTTTATCCAAGGAGAAGCTAGTTTTGATGACAATAAAAATTTAGTGGTTGAAGACAAAAAAATTGAATACGGCAATTTATTACTGGCAACCGGCAGTCATCCTTTTGTACCCCCAATCAATGGAGTCACTGAAGTGGATTATTTAACCACAGACTCTTTTTTTGAAATGAGAGAATTACCGGCTGAATTAACAGTGATCGGTGGTGGCGTCATTGCAGTAGAGCTTGCCTTTGCCATGCGGCCATTGGGAGTAAAAGTGAATCTGATCGAAGTGGCACCAGATATTTTATTAACAGAAGATGAAGACGAACGTCAATTGATCAAAAGCAAACTGCAAGCCATGGATATTGATGTGACTATTCAGGCAGAGATTACTAAAGTTGAAACAGATGCAGTGATATTAGCAGATGGCAGCCATAAACACTTTGATAAATTGCTGATCGCAACCGGACGAAAACCTAATTTAGAATTAGCGGAACAATTGGGTTTAGAGCTGGATGAAGCAGACCGTTTTCTTAAAGTAGACAGTCATTATCAAACCAGTCAAAAAGGTATTTATGCTATTGGGGACTTGATCGG
Organism: Tetragenococcus sp.; assembly: GCA_035300805.1. Taxonomy (GTDB): domain Bacteria; phylum Bacillota; class Bacilli; order Lactobacillales; family Enterococcaceae; genus Tetragenococcus. Next base: position 4,115 of record DATGVB010000219.1, read on the forward strand.
CGGCTTGCAATTAGCCCATGCAGCAAGCGCAGAAGGTATCTGTGCAGTAGCAGCTATCTGTAAGGAGCCCACTTATCCGGTTGATGATAATTCGATTCCGCGTTGTCTTTATACTTCACCTGAAGCGGCTAGTTTTGGTTTGAGTAAAGAACAGGCAGCAGCTAGCTATGAAGATGTTGTAGTTAAAAACTTTGCTTTTGCCGGTAATGGCAAGGCCATTGCTGCAGAGGAAACTGATGGTTTTGTTAAAATTATCAGCGAGAGAAAGTACCATCAGATTTTAGGCGCAGTAGTAGTTGGCAGTCATGCGACAGAAATGATTCATACGATTTTAGCGGTTAAAGAAGCAGAAGGCACTGTGGATGAACTGGCCAAAACGATTTTTGCTCATCCGACATTGTCAGAAGTACTCGGAGAAGCTGCAAACAGTGTATTCGGTAAAGCAATTCACGCTTAAGAGGAGGAAAAAAGTAATGAAAAAACTAAATAAAGAACAAGCTAGTCTGATCTTGAAAAAAATGAATGATATCCGTAATTTTGAAGCGGAAGCCAAACGCTTATTTGCGGCAGGTGAAATTCCAGGATTTGTCCACTTGTATGCTGGAGAAGAAGCGATCGCCTCTGGAGTCTGTGCCCATTTAACTGATGATGATCAAATTACCAGTACTCACCGTGGCCATGGTCACTGTATCGCAAAAGGCTGTGATCTAGATGGGATGATGGCTGAAATTCTGGGTAAAGAAACGGGTTTATGTAAAGGTAAAGGCGGATCGATGCACATTGCCGACGTGGGTAAAGGAATGCTGGGAGCTAATGGGATCGTTGGTGGTGGCTTTACGATCGCAGCTGGTGCCGGACTTAGAAATAAATACTTGAAGACTGATAATGTCGCAGTATGTTTCTTTGGTGATGGAGCCTCTAATGAAGGATCTTTCCACGAAGCAATGAACCTGGCTTCCATCTGGAAATTACCTGTGGTGTTTGTTAATGAAAATAATATGTTTGGTGAAGCAACTCCACATAGATATGCTTCCAGTTCAAAGACAATTGCTGAACGTGCTGCAGCTTACAATATAGAAGGAATTACGATTGACGGTAATAATGCAGCAGAAGTTTATGAAACTGCCGGCAAGGCAATCGATAAAGCCCGTAAAGGTGAAGGTCCGACTCTGATCGAATGCTTAACTTATCGTGATAATGGTCACTTTGAAGGGGACGAACAAAAATATAAAACGCTGGATGATCCAGAAGAAAAGGCCCGTAATGAAGTAAATCCAACCGAAAAGTTCGGTGAATATTGCATCAAAGAAAAATTATTGAGCAAAGAAGAAGTAGCAGAAATTGCAGAAAAATCAGAAAAAGATATTGCCGCAGCAGTTAAGTATGCTGAAGATAGTCCGATCCCTGCTCCAGAATCATTATACGAAGACGTATTTGCTTAATAATTAAAGACAAGGAGAGAAAAACATGACTAGAAAAATTACTTTTATGAAGGCCATCAACGAAGCCTTAGAACAAGAAATGGAACAGGACGAAAAAGTATTTTTAATTGGTGAAGACCAGGCGGGTGGAGCAACTGTTAAACATCTAGAAGAAAAAGGTGAAGATGCTTTTGGTGGCGTATTTGGTGTAACGACTGGTTTAGTAGGTAA
>DATGVB010000220.1:0-4228 GCA_035300805.1 Tetragenococcus sp.
ATAAAATGACTTCGAGCTGTAATATCCAGCTTTAAGAGATTTTCTTTAGCATAAGTCATTTGCCCGCTGATATTGGCCTTGGTCATCTGGGGAATGATGCCATTGATCAGTTTGATCAGCGTACTTTTTCCACTGCCAGAAGAACCGGTGATCACATTGACTTCTCCTGGCTTAAAAACCATTGAAATATCTTCTAATACTTGTTCTTCTTCGTAGCTAACCGAAATATGAGATAATTTAAGCATAGAAACTCCTTACATAGACAATAAGTAAAAATACTAACAGCGACATTACAATATAATCCTGCAAACGCAATTTTGCCATTGAAATCGTAGTACGTTTTTCACCTACGACCATTCCTCTAGTCATAGCCGAGATAGTGACATCATCAGCTACATTTACCGAACACATCAAAAGCGGCACGATCTTATATTCAACCAGTCGCACGGGCTGGCTGAATATTTTACTAAGAGTCAGACCATGCAATTTCATCGCATCATTAATGTAAAAATAATCTTCTTTAACAGAATAAAAGAAACGAAACATAACTGAGATCGGGATGGTGATCGCATCGGGTAACTTCATTTTCTGTAAAGAAGCCACTAAATCAGACATTCCAGTACTCGTAATAGCATAATAAGCGATCAATACGGCCGGCAGCATTTTTACGATCAGAAGAGCAATCAGTGAAATAATAAAGCCGACCGTCCCCGGCAGAAATTCCAGTCCATGACGATTGAGCCAAAAAGCCAGCAAGATCAAGCCGCTACTCTTAATAGTCAAGCTGTATCTTTTTTCTGTTAATAAACAAAAACTGGGCACTAGACTGAGCAATAAAAAGAAAAACGGATATTCCTGTTGATTTTTCCCTGTAGCACAAATAGTTGAAATCGTGACCACCATGAAAATTTTAGTACGAAAATCTAAGTTCATTTTCTTCGGTCTCCTTTATGCAGTCAAGTTAAATCATATGCGCTTTTCTGAAATGTTTATTCAGCATTTTAATGCCGATCGTACAGCCTAGATACCCGCCGACACAACCGAGTAAGATAATAAAAGGAAATGACCAGCTAGGCAGAACCTGTGAAAACTTTGCCGCATAATCTGCCCCATAGCCCGTATCGATCAGATTCTGCAAGTACTGATCGCGCGCAATAAAAACTGGCAAGAGCAGTGAAAAGGTAAAAAGCGAAAAGACAGTATAGGCCAGCCGGGCCCATTTCACACTGTGATAGTTGCCGCGTGACATGACCCATTCGGCAAGTAAAGAGATCAAAATCCCAAATGGAATGATATAACCCCCATGACCCGAAGCCGAGAAGACTAAGGAAAAGAGGATGCCCATGATCAAAATCATGCCAAATTTATCAATGCGAGTCGAATAAAGCATGAATATGGGACCGGATACAAGAGCACAAGTAAAAGGGAGAAACGGCATCAGAACAGGTACGATACCAATCATACCGGAAAGATAAAAAGCACCTAAAGTTAAAAGTGAAAACAAACCAGCATTGATCAGATCTTTTACAGTAAATTTTTTCATTTTCTGCCTCCTAATAAGCATATTTTTCTGTGATATTTGATTTTTCGATCATGGAACGATAGAGCGCTGATTTTTTCAGCAATTCTTGGTGAGTTCCGACATTATCAATTCTTCCTTGATTCATCACCACGATCTTATCTGCGTTTTCAATCGATTTTAAGCGATGAGAAATAATGACCACCGTTTTGTTTTTGATCAGCTGATTCAGACTGTTCTGAATTTTCAGCTCGTTTTCTACATCTAAAGAAGCACTGATCTCATCCAGTAAGATAATGGGCGCATCTTTTAAAATTGCACGGGCGATCGAGATCCTCTGCCTCTGGCCGCCGGAAAGTTGGCTGCCATTTTCACCGATCATGGTTTCATAACCCTGTGGTAGTTTAGCGATAAAATCTAAGCAATTGGCAGCTTCTGCAGCAGATTTTACTTCTTCATCTGTAGCAGATTGTCGGCCAATACGGATATTTTCCATAACGGTAGTGTTAAATAAAATCACTTCCTGGAAAACGATCGAAACCTTATCAAACAGACTATCTGTTCCCACCTCTTTAATATCGTGACCATCAATGATGATTTTTCCCTGATCGTAGTCATAAAGACGTGCCATCAGTCGTGTTACGGTCGTTTTACCGCAGCCAGAAGGACCCACTAGCGCGGTAACCTCATTTTGTCTGGCAGTAAAGGACAGATCATCGATCACTTTTTTATCCGGTAAATAGGAGAAATCGACATGCTGCAGAGATATATCAAATTGCTGCAGCTGGGTTTCCTCTCCTTCCTGGACCTTCGTCTGTCTTAATTCACCGATCCGTTTGATACGAGCATCCAGATACATGATCTCGGCTAAAAATTCATACCAGGCATCAATGGAGAACATTAATTTGGAAGCACCGACTAAAAAACCCATTAAAAACAGCAAAGAAAGCTGATTTTGCAGATAAAGCGTGGCACCGAAATAAATCGTCAGACCAAAAGAGAACTTCAGGATCGAACTGGATAAGAGCAAAGGCACTGCCTGATAAGCTTCCGTTGAAACATGGATTTTTTCTGAAAGATCCATCTGTTCTAGCAGCTCTTGTTTTACTTGGTCTTTTTGACCATAACTCTTGATTTCCTGTTGCAGTTCGATCGTTTCCTGGAATTTCTCTGAATTATCCCTTAACTGTCGGTAATACTTGGTTGAATTTTTCACCTGCATTTTTTTGCTTAAAAAAAGCAAGACAACGCTGATTAGAATCGGCAGCAGCATGACAAACGCTAAAGTCGCATTGACAAATAGCATACTGATAAAAGCGAAGCAAAAAAAGATCACTAGGCCAAAAGCCTGCGGGATAGCATGGCTCAGTGCATGTTCGATGGCTTCCACATCGGCCATAAAAGTCTGTGACAAGTCGGATGTATCGTGTTTGGAAAAATAAGAAAGTGGTAATTTTTTTAATACATCTGCAATATCAATGCGCAGATTTTTGCTTTCCTTATAAGTTTCAGTAAAGGTCGTATTATAATTGATATATATCAGGACAAACATGACTGCTATCGCAATAAGAACAACGATTAAATAAAAGAACGGACTATGAAAAACTCCAGCCAGAACTTCTTTCAGGAAAAAAAGCACGAGCATCAACGGCAGCATATAGGCAAAATAGAGGAAAAAGGAAGAAATGATTGCTTTGATCAGTCCGTCTACCCCTTGATCCGTCAACTGAAATAATTGCTGTAATTTCTTTTTCATTGAACGACCCTCCATTGATTGGCTTGATTAAAGGCAATTTGTAGTTTTTTGTAGTGACTGTCAAAGCTCATCAATTTCTGATCAGTCCCTCTTTCAACGATCTGGCCATTATCAACCACCAGAATTTCGTCGGCCTGACGGATCGAGCTCAAACGGTGAGCGATCATGATGACGGTCTTGTTACGGATCAGATTAGAAAAAGCCTGCTGGATCTCATATTCATTTTCAGGGTCAGCCGCAGCTGAAGCTTCATCTAAAATGATAATGTCCGCATCTTTTAATAAAGCACGGGCAATGGCGATACGCTGGATTTCACCGCCTGACAGATCTACGCCTTTTGAACCGATCACAGTATTTTCTTTTTGTTCAAATTTAGCTAGGATATCGTCGCATTTGGCCTGATGTAAAGCTTCCATCACCGCTTCAGCGCTAGCTTGTGAATCGCCCATTCTGACATTTTCAAAAATCGAAGTTTTAAACAGTTTGGCATTTTGAAAGACAAAAGCAATGTGTTTCTCCAGCGCTTTTTCACTATAAGCTGAAATTTCTTTGCCACCAATCTTTAATTGACCGCTATTGATTTTATAAAAGCCAGAAATTAATTTTGCAATGGTTGATTTACCGCTCCCTGAAGCTCCTACCAGAGCATAGGTCTGATGCTGCGGCAACTTAAAGGAAAGATTTTCCAATACGTTTTTATCCTTATAACCAAAGCTGACATGATCAAATTCAATCTCAAAATTCTCCATCTGATCGAGTTCTCCTGTTTCCAGCTTATCTTTTTGCATTTCGACAAACAGAGCTTCCAGTTTATCGACTGCCTGAGCTCCCATAAAACTATTTTGTCCTACATACATCACTTTATTAAAAGTCACTAAGAATAAGCCTGAAACAACTGTAAAATACAGTAGTTTCGCCAGCAAAAACGGAACAGATTCGCCGCCATCAAGTAA
>DATGVB010000221.1:0-2820 GCA_035300805.1 Tetragenococcus sp.
AGAAGAGTGTGGAAGAAGGAAATGAGGTGCTGACACATGGCATGCATTGAGATTGAAAACTTGACCAAGGATTATGGACAAGGTCGCGGTATTTTTGACTTGTCACTGTCAGTTGAAAAAGGCGAGGTCTTTGGTTTTGCCGGCATTAATGGGGCAGGAAAAACCACGACGATCCGTCATCTGATGGGATTTATCAAACCAGACAGCGGTACAGCTCTGATCGAGGGACTCGATTGTACGAAAAGTAGTGCTCAGATCAAGCAGAAAGTTGCTTATATTCCTGGGGAAATTAATTTTCCCGGCAATGAAACTGGAGTCAGTTTTTTAAAACGTCAGATCGAAATGAACGGTCGTGGCAACTGGGACCATTGTCAGAAAATCTGTGACAAACTGCAGCTGGATGCTACAGCTAATATCAAAAGTATGAGTAAAGGGATGAAACAGAAAACTGCCATTGCGGCCGCTTTTGCTTCTGATTCTGAAATTCTGATCATGGACGAACCGACAACGGGTCTTGATCCTTTAATGCGCGATATTTTTATTGAACTGATCGAAGAACAAAAAGCCATGGGCAAAACGATTTTTATGTCCAGCCATATTTTTCAGGAAATGGAAGAAACCTGTGATCGGGTTGCCTTGATCAAGAACGGAAAGATCGTTGATCTGATCAAAATGGATGATATCCGTTATAACAAAGATAAACATTTTAAATTAGAATTCAAAAATGAAGAAAATTTCAGCAAGTTCGCTGACTTATCTTATCAGACCATTGATGTAAAGCCTGATGACTTGCAGCTGACGGTTGTGATCAATGACCAGAATATCAACCAGTTAATGGACGATCTGCAGCATTATGAAGTGGTCTTTTTTAAAGAAATCAAGCAGACCTTTGAAGACTATTTTAATCAAACATTCAAGGAGGAAGCATAAATGTTCAGCAAACCAATATTTAAACAAAGTGTGCGCACCAATGGTCCCTTATGGCTAGTTATTACTCTAGTTGCTAGTGCTTTACTGAGTAACTTCATCATTCGCTTTGATCCTGCCGATTTTAGCGCCCTTTCCAGTGCCGCCGAAGGAACGAGCTTTAGCGGGATTTTGTCTGGCTTTGGCACTATCTTAGGTACATTAGAAACCTTCTATAAAATGATCGCTATCTTGTTAGGCTTGGTTTATATCATTTTTTCTGCCAACAATTTAGTTGTAAATGAGGTTGACAGTGGCTCGATGGCTTATACCCTGTCCACGCCGATCAAACGCAGCACTGTTATTTTCACCAAAATGACTTATATGATCGGTTCCATCATTTTAATGTTTGCCATTTTAACAGGAGTCGGCTTAGGTGTTTCTGAAATGGCTCATCATAATATCACCGGAACAGCTATGACAGAAGACGTAGAAGCGGCGGCCGATGCGATGGACCGCAAACCAAGTTATGTGCGTGACCACCTTTATATAATCAAAGATGATGACTATGCGATGCAGTCAGGAGCTGAAGCACGCGACATGGACAAAGAAGCTTACGGTCAGTATCTCGATCAGGCTATTTTACGTGACAGCTACAAAAAAGCGGCCGATGAACTAACTGAAAATCGTAAGGATAAGTATGACGATGATGATGATATGGACAAAGATGATATTGAGATCACAGAAGAAGAGTTAGCAGATAAACCTAGCTTGATGCTTAATGATAATGACGCTTTGAGTGCCGGAGCGAAAGTTACGGGAAAAAGTGTTAACGATTATCGTAATTTAGTAGAAGATAAAATTGAAGAACAGAAAGACTCCGACAAAAACGAAGAGAGTCAGTTGCCTGCCAGCCCTTCTGTTATTTTATCTACAGCAACGACTGCTGGAGCGAAGGCCTTAGATACGACTGAATCAAACATCGAAGACAACATGTCTTTACTTAAAGACGACAAGGCGTTAAAAGCTGCAGCAAAAGCGACTAGCGTTCCCGAAAAACAATTGAAGGAATTGATCAATAGCTCGATGGTCAATGCCGCTTTAAAATCAGACAATTCCTTAGAATTTGATGTCGAAACTTTTGTCTGGCTGAATGTCGGAGCCTGCCTCTTAATTTTAGGTATGGGAAGTATCTCGTTCTTTGCCAGCACGCTTTTCAATCGATCCAATCAAGCCATGATCTTAGGTGCCGGTCTGCCTTTTGCTTTCTTTTTGATCAGTATGGTGATCGAGCAAAGTGACAGTCTGGAAAATCTGAAGTATTTCTCACTGACTACTTTATACAAGACTGATGAGATTTTAAGCAATGGTGATTTTGGCATACCACTTTTGATATTAGGTGGAATTGCCGCCGTACTGTACGCAGCTTCCAATGTGATTTTCTGTAAAAAGGATCTGCCATTGTAAAATCAGTCGGCTAACAAGGATCTTAGAAAAAGATTCAGATTAAAAGTTATTGAACAGCTATAAAATAATACCTGTAGTCAGGACACTTGGTAAATAGTGTTTTATCTACAGGTATTTTTGATATAATTGAATTTAAAGATAGCAAAGTTTGAGAAAAAGGTTGAGCATTCAGCGGAGCGGCTGTTTTGCTAAATCTTTATAGAAAAATGCAGTTATAACTAACCATGCAGCGAATTTATAAAAATGCAGACAGACATAACAAAAAATTCGTTTGGAATATTGGTAGCAAGGATTTTTTTAATAAAAGAAAGTGTGTGATACGATGACAAAACAAACGATTGCCTTTAAACAAATTGATGTCTTCTCTAAAGTCCCTTTTAGGGGAAATCCGGTAGCCGTAATATTAGATGGAAATGAACTTTCGTCAAAAGAAATGCAACAGATCGC
>DATGVB010000222.1:0-6128 GCA_035300805.1 Tetragenococcus sp.
ATAAGCTGACGTAACTCCTTTTGCTGATTAAAAGGATGGGTCTCCATTTGGTTGATTGCAGGTGCAATTTCGTGCGTCAAAATCAAGTCCGTTAAACGATCTGCTAAAAAATTACAGACGCCGATCGCTCTGATTTTACCTGCTTTATATAGTTCTTCCATTGCTCGCCAACTACCATGATAATCTCCATAGGGCATGTGAACTAAGTAAAGATCAAGATAATCAGTTTGTAATTTTTTCAAACTCTGCTTAAAGGAAGCCATTGTTTCCTCGTAGCCGTCATGGGTTATCCAGACTTTTGAAGAAATAAACACTTCTTGTCGGGCCAAGTTACTACGCCGGATCGCCTTTCCAACTGCTGCTTCATTTCCATAGCCTGCGGCAGTATCGATCAAACGGTATCCTCTTTGTAAAGCTGTCAGTACGCTTTCTTCACACTCTTTTAAATCTGTGATCTGAAAAACACCAAAACCTAATAGAGGCATCTCAACGCCATTGTTTAATTGGATCGTCTTCAAATTATCTCCTCCTTTATTTGTTGTTTTCAGTATAATAAGTTACACTAGTATTGTCTAATACTTATAATTTATAATAAAATATTACTTATAGTTATAGGAGGAAAAATGGAATTTAGAACTTTAAATTACTTCTTAACAGTTGTTCAGGAAAAATCAATTAGTCATGCGGCAGAAGTTTTACATATTTCACAACCTGCTTTATCCCAACAACTAAAACAATTAGAAACGGAACTAAACACTAAACTATTTGACCGTGGTCATCGAGGGATCCGCTTGACAGAAGAAGGAATGTATTTAGCCAATCGTGGAAAAGAAATCTTGTCTTTAGTAGACAAAACAACTAAGAACATTACTAATGAAAAACAGATTGCAGGAGAAATAACGATTGGTGGCGGTGAAACTAAAAGTATGGGCTTGATTGCAAAGATCGTTGATCAACTGGTCAGCCAATATCCTGAAATAAACATCAACCTTTATAGCGGTAATGCCGATGATGTATTAGAAAAACTAGAACATGGCATTATTGACTTTGGCTTAGTAATCGATCCGGTGGAAAAACAAAAATATGCTGCTAAAAAATTGCCTACTGTTGATTATTGGGGGTTACTCGTTTGCAAGGATCATCCCCTGGCAAAAAAAGAAAATATTCGACCGGATGATCTTTTAAATATCCCTTTATATTTGTCTTCCCAAAGCTATAGCAATAATAAAATCTCCACCTGGTCAGGAAAAAGTCTGGATCATTTTCATATTATTGGCAACTACAATTTGCTATATAATGCTTCTTTAATGGTTCAAGCAGGGATCGCCGGCGCACTTTGTATCGCCGGTATTATTAATACCACAGATACAAACTTAGTTTTTATCCCGCTTAAACCAAGTCTTGAATCCGAAATAAATGTTATCTGGAAAAGAGACCAGAAACAGTCCAAAGCAGGCGAAATTTTCATAAAATATTTGAAAGAAATGTAAAAAACATATCATAATGGAAAGTTGATACTATCCTTATGATATGTTTTTTTATTTTTGTATGAATATCGCTAAAAAGCAGCTTACTTTCTTTTTTTAAAATGTTTTTTACCTATATCAGCTATAATATAGGTAATAAAAAAACCACCGCAAATAAATAAGTTTCGGTTAAATCTGTGTTTCGAATATAATAAAATATTCCCAGTATCATAGCTGAAATAAGAGCCGTCCAATATCTTTGCATACTATCTCCCTCTTATCAAAAATATAAAATTGTTAACTAATTAGCTTCCTTCACTTCCCCTTTATGTGGCTTTCCATAGCCGGCAAAAAAATTTATCCAGCAGTATTTACCAGCATATTTTTGAGATGAGTTTGAGAAATTCTAGAAAAATTGTAGTGAACGGCGTTTATAGATTGTCAAATCTGCGCTTTTTTCACCGAAATTTCCGATTAATTCCGATACATCTTCATTTCCAAGAACAAGTCATTATAAATTCCTAAATACTCTGGTCCCAGATCCTGATATACTTCCAAATTTTTCATTAACGGATCAGCAGGATAAAATTGTTTATCTGAAGTAATGTTTTTCGGCAGGTAATCTAAAGCTTTCTTATTCGGCGTTGAATAGCCAATATATTCAGCATTCTGAGCAGCATTTTCAGGACGCAGCATAAAATTAATAAAGGCATAGGCACCTTTTTCATTTTGCACGGTTTTAGGGATGACGATGTTATCAAACCAGAGATTAGAGCCTTCTTCTGGAATGACATAATGCAGATGCTGATTTTCTGCCATCATATCAAAAGCTTCGCCTGAAAAAGTAACTGCCACGGCACTCTCTTCATTGATCATATACATCTTGATTTCATCAGCCACGATCGCCTTTACATTGGGAGTCAATTTTTTTAATTTGTGTGCTGCACTCTGCAGCTCCATTTTATTTTTGCTATTTAAAGAATAACCGAGACTGTTTAAGCCCATTCCCATTACTTCTCTGGCGCCGTCAATCAGCATGACATTATCTTTTAAATCATTCTTCCACAAGTCATTCCAGGAAGTGATCATATTTTTAGCAATCATTTTGTCGTTATAAACGATCCCCAAAGTTCCCCAGAAATAGGGAATTGAATAATGGTTTTCAGGATCAAAACTCAGATTTAAAAAGCGCCGCTCAAGATACTGCATTCCCTTGATTTTTTTCTGATCTAAAGAAACTAAAAGATTTTCCTGACGCAATTTTTCGATCATATACTCACTGGGAATAGCAATATCGTAATGCGTGCCGCCTTGCTGAATTTTCGTAAACATAGCTTCATTTGAATCAAAAGTATCATAATTGACTTTATAGCCACTTTCTTTTTCGAACTTTTTTAAGAGGGCCGGATCAATGTAATCGCCCCAATTATAAATATTGATTACCTGAGCATTGTCATTACCGTCTGATTTTTCTAAAGCATGTACTCCTGTCAGCATGCAGACAACAAGCAGACAAATCACTAACAAAAGTGAGTATAACTTTTTCATGACCAGTCGACCTTCTTTCTTTTTAGTCGATTTTTACGTATTTTGGCAGAAACATTTCCCTTACTGATAAAATAATAACCTAGCACCAGAAGAAATGAAAACAAAAAGACGAGCGTACTCAAAGCATTAATTTCCAAATCGATCCCTTGGCGGGCACGCGAATAAATTTCAACTGAAAGAGTCGAAAAGCCATTACCCGTCACAAAAAAGGTAACTGCAAAATCATCTAGGGAATAAGTAAAAGCCATGAAATAACCGGCAATGATCCCCGGTGTCAAAAAAGGCAAAACAATATCTCGCATAATCTGAAAACTACTTGCACCCAGATCGGCAGCTGCATCGACCATCGAATCATTCATCTCTTGTAATTTAGGTAAGACCATCAATACAACAATCGGGATACTAAAGGCAATATGCGATAATAAAACACTGATAAAGCCTAACTGGAACTGACGAAAAATACTACCCAGCAGAGTGAAAAAAATCAGAAAACTGGCACCGATGATAACATCGGGTGAAACCAATAGAATATTATTAAAACTAAGCAGAATATTTTTTAGCCATTTCATTTTACTGTAATAAATTAACAGCGCACCGGCTAGTCCAATTAAGGTTGCCAATAAAGCCGATAAAAAAGCAAGAATAAAGGTATGTAACACAATGATCAAAAGACGAGAATCCGCAAACAGTGTCTGATAATGTACTAGCGAAAAACCCCTAAAAGAATTCATCGTATCAGCAACATTAAAAGAATAAAAGAGTAAATAAAAAATTGGTAAATAGAGCAAGATAAAAACAACAGCCAGATAAAACTTCGCGCCTGAGATTTTCTTCATTTTTATTTGTGTCCCCTTTTCTTTTCTTGCGTCAAAAGCATCACAATAAACATGGCAATAATTAAAATTACGCCGATGGTTGAGCCCATCCCCCAATTCTGAGTTACCAGAAAATGTTGCTCGATGGCTGTCCCTAGTGTGATCACACGATTACCGCCAATTAAGCGAGTCAACATGAATAAGGATAAAGAAGGGATAAAGACTGCTTGGATCCCACTTTTAACACCGTTTAGTGATAAGGGAAAAATTATCTTTTTAAAGGTCTGATAACGATCTGCCCCAAGATCATAGCTCGCACTGATCAAAGAAACATCCAATTCTTCAATGGCATTGTAAATAGGCAGGATCATAAAAGGAATTTCAATATAAGTCGCAACCACTAAAAAACTAAAATCGGTAAATAAGATATGCCTGGGCGCAAAACCCAAAAAAGTTAAAAATGAATTTATGCTGCCATGAATGCTAAAAATACCAATGAAGGCATAAGCTTTTAGCAGTAAATTGATCCAAGTCGGCAAAATAATCAAAAGTAACCACAAATCTTTATATTTTAATTTTGTCAGAAAATAAGCTGTCGGATAGCTGATCAATAAAGCTAAAAAGGTGATCAGAAAAGCATAGCAGACCGAATTTAAGGTCATCATCAGATATTTAGCTGAGGTAAAATAACTGTAATAATTTCTCAGGGTAAAATTTCCCGCCATATCAAAAAAGGACTGGTAAATGATCAGAGCAACCGGTGCAATCACGAAAAAAAGCAGCCACAAATAATAAGGCAAAGCATAAAAGTTTCTATTTTTCATTGACTCCCCCCTATTCATAGCTTTCCAGACGCGCATCAAAATCTTTTTCTGATTCATTAAACCGCATGACATGAATAGCTTCGGCCTCAAAAGTTAAACCCACATGACTACCGGGTATGGCCTTTTTGGTCGAATGAACCATCCACTCATTACCCTGTTCATCATAAACAATAATCTCGTAATGAACACCACGAAAAAGCTGCGTATCCACTCTAACATTTATTTTACCCTTTTCAACTGTAGTCAGCTGCAGGTCTTCTGGACGCAAAACGACTTCGACCGGCTCATTTTCCGGCATGCCGCCATCCACACATGCGAATTCTTTACCGACAAATTTCACGCGATTATCGGCTAACATGATGCCCGGGATAATATTACTTTCGCCAACGAAATCAGCTACAAAATGATTGATTGGTTCATCATAAATGTCAACCGGACTGCCTTTTTGAACAATCTGGCCTTTATTCATGACAAAGATCTCATCGCTCATCGCCAGAGCCTCTTCTTGATCATGGGTCACAAAAATAAAAGTGATCCCTAAACGTCGCTGCAAGTCGCGCAGTTCATACTGCATATCTGTGCGTAACTTTAAATCCAAAGCCGACAAAGGTTCATCTAACAACAGCACTTTAGGTTCATTGACGATGGCTCTTGCAATAGCAACTCTTTGCCTTTGTCCGCCAGACATTTCACTAATTTCGCGACTTTCATAATGATCTAGTTGAACCATATGTAAAGCTTCTTTTACTTTCTTTTGGATCTGTACTTTAGTCATTTTTTTTATTTTCAAGCCAAAAGCGACATTATCAAAAACATTCATATGAGGAAATAGGGCATAGTCCTGAAAAACAGTATTGACAGGTCTTTTATTAGCCGCTATATCATTGATTTTTTTTCCCTCAAACAGCACCTCTCCGCTGTCTATTTCAGCAAAACCTGCAATCATGCGTAAAATTGTTGTTTTACCACATCCAGAAGGGCCCAGCAAGGTATAAAATTTACCTTGCTCGATATCAAAAGAAATATTTTTCAATACTGTTTCATCATCAAATTTCTTGATAATATTTTTAAATGTAATCATTGCCTGCGTCAATGGTTTGCCTCCTGATCTTCTTTTTCTGGTAAAACTAAACCTCTATAAGAATATTTTCTTTTGCTTAAAAAGGCAAGCCATTTTAGTAAATTATCATTATTTTCTTTTAACTGACTAGAAAATCATGGGTAAAACCTGCTATTTCTAGTAACTGCTTTTATTTTTAACCAGCGAAGACTTATTTTCACTAATTAAAATAATCAAATAGAAAAGCAAGCAAGAAAAAATATGTTATGATAGTAACAAATATCTTTCAAAGGATGGATGAAAATGACACATTTTTTAGCTTTTGAGGTTACACAAGTTGATAATATTTTTTCTCGCGGTGTTGTTTCGAAACAGACGGAAAAATTAGTCAGCGATCAAGTGCGGATCAATGTTG
>DATGVB010000223.1:0-13060 GCA_035300805.1 Tetragenococcus sp.
TGGAACTCCTAGACTAGAAAGAAGAGCATAGATATAAAAAAATCCTAGACTATAGTGAGAGACATTCTTACTTAAAGTGATCATAGTTTTCGCACGCACTTCGTTTTGTTTATTGCGATTAAGCTTAAAACCACGATCAATAAAATGATCTGCCAAGCGTAATAAAATGATGAAAAGGACGGTCAGTAAAGTCAGTTCGATCACTTTAGAGATAATGCTGGTGGTCAGATCTTCCCATTCAATACTTTTCCACCAGCGTTCAAAAGCATTTAGTTTGCGAGCAGTCGGTATTGAAATCAGCGAATTTGTCGAATCAGTAGTAGCTGTTAAAAAGAGCATAAAAAAATTCCTCCAAATAATTTTCACTTTCCATTTTAACAATCCTATTGCTAAAATGAAATGAAAACTTTATTGAAAGAGGAACTTTAATAAAAACAGAAGGTCTTTTGTTAAGACAAATGAACTCCTTTATCACAATAGATAATGTCGCCAATCAGTCCACTTGCTAAAGGACTGACTAAAAAGGCACTGAGATTACCAATTTCTTCAATTGTCACACCCATTTGATCAGCAGTTCGATCTTGTGAAAGTTGAATTAGTTTTTGATAATCTTTTACTCCGGTGACGGCTAAAGTTTTAACAGCTCCTGCAGAAATAGCATTGACGTGAATTTGACTATTAGCCATCTCGGCAGCTAAATAACGGACAGAAGATTCTAAAGCTGCTTTAGCGATGCCCATCAGATTGTAATTAGGAACCGCACGTTCTGAACCTAAATAAGTCAACGTAACGATACCACTGTCTTTGGCTAATATTGGTTTAGCGTAATGAGTAACTGCAATCAGTGAGTAGGCACTCACGTCTTGTGCCAAGCTATAACCTGAACGAGAAATATCTGATACATTTCCTTGTAAATCAGCTTTATCAGCGTAAGCAATCGCATGTACTACACCGCTGATCTGGCCTGCATATTCTTTAATCTGCTCAAAAGCATTTTTGATACTATCATCATCAGCTACATCACATTCAACTAAAAAGTCATCTTCGTTCAACATTTTCTGCAATGATTTCTTCATCCGTGGATTCTGATAAGTATAAATCACTTCGCCGCCTTGTTTTGTAATGGCTTGCGCACAACCCCAAGCAATACTACGTTTATTGGCAACTCCCATGACAACAATTTTCTTTCCTGTTAAAAAGCCCATTTATTCCACTCCTTAAATAATTAATTACTAAATAATTGCTAACTTTTCATAGATAAGTCCATGATTATCTATTATTAGATAAAATTGTTTGATTGTCAAACTAAATTTATTTTTTTCATCCTTATATTGCTAAATTAACAAATTTATGTTAGTTTGATAGTCAAAATAAAATGAATTTTTTGGGGGAGCCAATATGGATATATTTCTAACAGCAGAAGAAGTTAAACAAGTGATTCCGAATCGTTACCCAATTCTTTATATTGATTATGTCGATTCAGTTATTTCAGGTAAAAAAATTATTGCAACAAAAAATGTAACGATCAATGAGGATTTTTTTCAAGGCCATTTTCCTGATAATCCTGTCATGCCGGGTGTTTTGATTCTTGAAACCCTGGCTCAGGCCGGGTCGATTTTAATCTTAAAATCAGAGGAATTCCAAGGAAAAACTGCTTATATTGGAGGCATCAATAAAGCAAAGTTTCGTCAAAAAGTTGTTCCCGGAGATAGTTTAAAGCTTTCTTTTGAAATAAAAAAACTGAAGGGGTCAGTTGGAATGGCTGATGCAAAAGCAACAGTAGATGATAAAATAGCAGCAGAGTGCGAATTTACTTTTATTGTAGGAAATGTTTAAGAAAACTTAAAAAACTACTCATTTTCTGAGTAGTTTTTTTGTTATTTGGCTTCCTGCAAGATTTTTATCTGTTTAATTTTTATTGGTTCAACTGGGGTAGATTTTTCACCACTAGTACTTTCTTTTACTTTAGCTTGGGCAATCTTATCTACTACATCCATACCGTCTGTGACTTGTCCAAAGACAGTGTAATCGCCATCTAATTGTGGCGCACCGCCTTTTTTATAGGCTTCAATGATTTTTTCCGGAGTAAATTGGATGGCTAGGTCTGCTGAGGTATCTTCGTCATTTTGGACGATAAAAAACTGACTACCCTGACTGTCGGTGGCTTCTCCTCTGGCCATAGATAAAGCGCCGCGAATATGATAGAGCTGGTTTGAAGGCTCTATTTCAAAACCTTTCTTCCAGACGCTTTGTCCACCAGTCCCGTCTCCTTGGGGATCACCTCCCTGGATCATGAATCCTTCAATAACCCGATGAAAAGTCGTATCATTATAATACTCTTTTTGGGCTAATGCCATAAAGTTTTCAACTGCCTTAGGAGCAATTTCAGGGAAAAGTTTTATTTTGATTTTACCTGCCGAGCTGTCAATTTCAATCAGAGCTTCATCAGCTTGTATTTCATCTTCTAATTGTGGCAAGGCGACTTTACTTAAATCTACAGAACTGGTTGTAGTTTGCGCTGATTGCTTGCTATCTGTTGCTGCCGTTTTTTTATTAGTAGAGTTAGTACAGCCTGCAAAAAGCAATAGAGCAAGTGAAAGAGTCACCAGTCTTATCATTGATCTTTTCTTCATTCTCATTTCCTTTCTGATTTAGTCTAACACTTTATTATAATAGCAAAATGAATCAAACATTACGAGTTTTTCTTTAATTTCATCCTCTTGCTTGATTTATGAAAAAGCGGATTTACCGTGTGTAGATAGACAATATTTTTATTATGTAAACTAAATAAAAGAAAAGCCTGAATAAAGAATGGATAAATGATGGACAAATCAGGCGATGCTAGGTACAATAAATGAGTTAAGTAAGAATGTGTTAGTAGATAGAATGGAGGACAAGTAAAATGTCCATGTTTTTAGATCAGACGATCATAGAAGTTAAAGCGGGTAATGGAGGTAACGGCATGGTTGCTTTTCGCCGTGAAAAGTATGTTCCTAACGGTGGCCCCGCTGGCGGTGATGGCGGTCGTGGTGGTGATGTGATTTTAGAAGTTGACGAAGGTTTGCGAACTTTGATGGATTTTCGTTTTAATAAGCACTTCAAGGCTAAATCTGGGGAAAATGGCATGAATAAAAGCATGCATGGTCGAGGAGCTAGTGATCTGTATGTGAAAGTCCCGCAAGGAACCGTTGTAAAAGATGTAGAAACGGGGACTATTTTAGGGGATTTAGTGGAAAATGGCCAGACTTTGATCATAGCTAAAGGCGGTCGTGGCGGTCGTGGTAATATTCGTTTTGCCACCCCTAAAAATCCTGCTCCTGAATTAGCAGAAAATGGCGAACCAGGAGTTGAAAGAAAAATTGAATTAGAATTAAAAGTATTAGCCGATGTGGGCCTGATCGGTTTTCCGTCTGTTGGTAAGTCGACTTTGCTGTCGGTCATTTCTTCAGCTAAACCGAAAATCGGTGCCTATCCTTTTACTACATTAGTTCCTAATTTGGGAATGGTCCAAGTGGCTAGTGGTGAAAGTTTTGTGGTGGCCGATTTACCAGGATTGATTGAAGGGGCTTCCCAAGGAGTCGGTTTAGGGATTCAATTTCTGCGTCATATTGAACGGACACGGGTATTGTTGCATGTGATCGATATGAGCGGAGTAGAAGGACGCGATCCGTATGAAGACTATCAGGCAGTCAATCAAGAGTTGGCTTCATATAATCTGCGTTTACTGGAAAGACCACAAATTATCGTGGCCAATAAAATGGATATGCCCCAGTCTCAGGAGAATCTGGTTGAATTTAAGGAAAAGATAAAAGCGGAACAAATCGATGAATTTGCCGAAATGCCGCAGATCTTTCCTGTTTCAGGAATCACTAGACAGGGATTACAAGCGATGCTTAGTGCAACTAATGAACTGTTAGCTACAACTGCTCAATTTCCACTTTATGAAGAAATAAAACCTCAAGAAGAAGAAACTGTGCATTACGGTTTCACCGATCCGAGTGCAAAATTTGAAATTACACGCCAACCAGATGCCAGCTGGATAGTTTCCGGCAAAGAAGTTGAAAAATTGTTTGATATGACTAATTTTGATCATGATGAAACAATCATGCGTTTTGCTCGTCAACTTCGTGGCATGGGAGTCGATGATGTTTTACGGAAAAAAGGAGCTAAAGACGGCGATTTAGTACAAATTAAAGACTTTGTTTTTGAGTTTGTCGACTAGAATAACAATAAAAAACTTCTAGATTTAGAAATAGGTCTAAATCCTAGGAGTTTTTCTCTATTAGTTTTCATTTTCTTAAGAAATTGGTAAAATATAAGTAAGTTAATTTAAAAAGGGGGAAAAATAATGCGACAGCGTGTGATTGTAATGAACTTTGATGAAAATGCTAAAGCTTATCAGGCCTTTTCTATGATTAAAAAAGCTCAAATGGAAAAAAAGATAGCCGGTGAACAGATGGCGGTTATTAATCACTCTGAAGATGGTCAGCATAAATTTGCAGTAGAAGATTTTATCGATTTTACCGGTACCAATCAAACTTCTAAAGGAGGGATGATCGGTATGCTGATCGGTGTTTTAGGCGGGGGACTAGGCATGCTTTTAGGTTGGTTTGGCGGAAGTATGATCGGTGCTTCAAAAGATAGTAAAGAGATCCGTCAAGCACAGACAATCTTTGATTTTCTAGGCAAGAAAATCGATGAAGGCCAAACCGGAGTGATTCTGTTGGCAGATGAAGAAGATAATCGCCCTTTAAATGATCTGATCATGTACGAATTAGGCGGAGAACTTGCTCGCTTTGACTTAGATGAAGTAAAAGAAGAAATTCAAAAAGTTCATGAAGTTGAAGAAACTGCTAAACAAAAAGCCAAAGAAGCTTGGCAGGAAAAGCATGCCGAAAAATGATCAAGAGAAAGAAAGCTAGGTAAATTATGGAATTGGAATTTTTAGGTACAGGCGCTGGATTGCCAGCTAAGCACCGTAACGTGAGTAGTCTGGCTTTAAAACTTTTAGCTGAAAGAAACGCGATCTGGTTATTTGACTGTGGCGAGGGAACACAAATGCAGATTTTACATACGACCATCAAACCGCGTAAGATTGAAAAAATTTTTATTACTCATTTACATGGTGATCATATTTTTGGCTTGCCGGGTTTGATCACTAGCCGTTCGAATCAGGCAGGCAATGAACCCTTGGAAATTTATGGTCCTAAGGGAATTGAGGAATTTGTTCGTTGCTCTTTAAAAACTTCCCGAACACATCTGAACTATCCTTTAAAGTTTATTGAAGTAGTCTCAGATACGGTTGTCTTTGAAGATGATCAGTTCTGTGTAAGTTGTAAGAAGCTGGATCATGGAATTGCCAGTTTTGGTTACCGCATTCGTGAAAAAGACCATAAAGGACAATTACAAGTTGATAAACTAGCAGCTTTAGGGATCAAAGCCGGTCCGATCTATGGGCAGTTAAAAAATGGTGATGAAGTCGTATTAAGTGACGGCAGCAGACTGCTGGGTAAGGATTTTGTAGGAAAAGATCGTAAGGGCAGGATCGTAACAATTTTGGGAGATACACGCTTTACAGATACTGCTGTCACGTTAGCCCAAGGTGCGGATGTCTTAGTTCATGAAAGTACTTTTAATAAAAACGAAGCAAAACTAGCCAGGGATTATTATCATTCTACCACGACACAAGCGGCTGCTGTAGCTCAAAAAGCACAAGTAAAGCAGTTGATTTTAACCCATATAAGCGCGCGTTATCTGGGAAAGGATCTAAGTGATTTAAGAAAAGAAGCACAAGCAGTTTTTGAAAATACAAGGATCGCTAAAGACTTTTTCTGTGTGGATATCCCATTAGATAACTAAGGAGGACACTAGGATTGAAATTAGAAGATAAGATTGTTTTAGTAACTGGAGGTTCAGCAGGCCTGGGGGAACAAATTTGTTATGAGGCTGCCAAAAAAGGCGCGATTGTAGTCGTATGTGCTCGTAGAATTCAAAAAATTGGTCAGGTAAAAGAAAAATGCCAGAGCCTAAGTCAAAAAGCAGCTTTTGCTTTTCAGCTTGATATTTCAGATCCGGCAAGTGTTGAAAGAATGTATCAGCGTCTAAAAGATGAGGTAGGTCAGGTAGATATTCTGGTTAACAATGCCGGTATTGGTTATTTTTCTGAATTTGTTGATTTTGACTATCAAAAAATCGTTGACATGTTTGAGGTTAATATTTTAGGAATGATGTTTTTGACTCAAAAAATAGCTGCTGACATGCTAAAATTACAACAAGGAAGTATTATCAATATTGCTTCTGCGGCTGGCAAGATGGCAACACCTAAATCAAGCGTTTATTCGGCAACTAAATTTGCTATCATTGGTTTTTCTAATGCTCTAAGATTAGAATTGAAACCTTTTGGAATTAATGTTACTACTGTGAATCCTGGCCCTGTTAAAACTGACTTTTTTCTTGCAGCGGATCCAAGTGGTGATTATTTGGCTAATGTTGATTTTTGGGCTTTAGATCCCAAAAAACTAGCAGGTAAAATTGTCCGCTCTATGGAGCATTCTAAACGCGAGATCAACCAACCACAGATTTTGGGCCTGGCAGCAAAAGCTTATACTTTATTTCCACGGGTGGGAGATTTCTTGGCAGGCAGTATTTTTAATAAAAAATGAGTAAGAAGAGGGATGTTATGAAAAATCAATGGCGGATTATTCTGGGTTTGATTTTAACGCTTTTAATTGTTATCTTTGCAGTGATGAATAATATGAGCGTGCCTATTAATTTCGGTTTAAAGAAAGTTTCTGCGCCACTTGTTATTATTATTATCGGTTCTGCATTTATTGGGGCAATCGTGATCGCCTTAGTAACAACGACTACGATCTGGCAGCAAAAGCGGGAGATAAAAACTTTAAATCAACAGTTGAATGAAGCAAAACAAGATATTGAGCAAAAAGTGGCAGATAGAAAACAAGAACTTGAACGTGACTATAATAATAAAGTTGCTTCGCTGCAATTAGAAACAAAAGAATCCACAGTTAATCTAAATGATGATAAAAACTCAATTGCACAAAAGGAAAATGATTGATCAAAAAAGCTTTTACAAAATAAACTTGTGAAAGCTTTTTTATTTGCAACGGTGAATTTATCTAGCTTTTTCTGATTATTTTAAGATAAATTTCTTTTCTGTTATTATCAAGTTTATTTTGCTATAATTGATTGTTATAGTAAGGAGTTGGTGGATTGAAAAAATCAAATTTTAAATGGTTATTACCAGAAGAGACCGAATTACCCCAAGAATTTATACAACAATTACAAGAAGAAAAGATTCCTGTTTTTTTAGGAGAAATACTGTGGCAAAGAGGGATACATACAAAAGAACAAATCAAGTCTTTCTTTAACCCTTCGCTGGAACAACTATATGATCCTTTTTTGCTTTTTGACATGGATAAAGCGGTCAACCGTATTCATCAGGCGCTGGAAAAAAATGAAAAGATCCTCGTTTACGGTGATTATGATGCAGACGGGATTACTAGTGCCACGCTCATGAAAGAGACTTTGGAGCTATTGGGTGGGCAAGTCGACTATTATCTTCCGAATCGTTTTAATGACGGCTATGGACCTAATAAGGATGTTTACGCTGAAAAAATAGCTGGCGGAACACAGCTGATCGTGACGGTTGATAATGGTGTTTCTGGTCATGAAGCAATCGGTTATGCCAATAGTCAGGGAGTCGATGTGATCGTCACAGATCACCACGAGTTAGCCCAAGAGCTGCCAGAGGCTTATGCGATCATTCATCCGCGTCATCCTGCAGGTCACTATCCTTTCAGGGAACTGGCAGGTGTTGGTGTAGCTTTTAAATTTGCCTGTGCTCTATTAGAAGAAATTCCAGGTGAGTTTTTAGATTTAGTAGCGATTGGTACGATCTGTGACATGGTTTCTTTAACTGACGAAAATCGGACACTGGTAATGTTTGGCCTAGAGGCTCTGAAACAGACGGATCGCTTAGGCTTATTGGAGTTATTGAAAGTCAGTCAAAGCGCACCTGAAGATATTGATGAGTCGACAGTAGGCTTTATGATCGGACCGCGTTTAAATGCTCTGGGTCGCTTAGAAGATCCCAATGATGGAGTCGAATTACTTTCAACTTTTGATGAAGAAAAAGCCATTCGTCTGGCTCAAAAACTAGATGCGATCAATGTAAAACGTAAAAGCTTAACGGAAAAGATCACGCAAGAAGCTGTACAGCAAATCGATTATTCAAAAAAAATTCAAATTATCAGTAGTGACCACTGGCATGAGGGTGTTTTAGGGATCGTTGCCGGAAATATTGCCAAGAAAATCGGTCAGCCGACCCTTATTCTGACTCAAAAAGAAAATGGCATCTTTAAAGGTTCCGGTCGCAGTGTGGATTCGATTGATCTATTTCACTTATTGAATCAGTCGCGTGACTTGCTGATGAGTTTTGGTGGTCATCACTCAGCATGCGGTTTAAGTATAAAAGCAGAGTATTTAACAGAATTTATCAATAAAACAAATGAGTTACTTGTCAGTGATCAGATCCAGCCAGAAAATTATCTTAAAATAGACGGTAATTTGGCAATTGAAGAAATTAATATAAACAATATTAAAACAATGCATAAACTGGCGCCCTTTGGTATGGATAATACTTTACCCAATATTTTATTTAAAAACTGTTCGATCATGAACGCCAGGACCGTCGGGGCAGATAACAAGCATTTGAAATTGTCTGTGAAAGATGACAGTCAGGCGATGATCGATGGAATCGCCTTTGGCTTTGGCGATCAGCACAATGAATTTCAAAATGACGGGATAGATATCGTGGCTACACTTTCGATCAACGAATGGAACCACAAAAGTTTACCTCAATTTGTTTTACAGGATTTTTCTGTCCAAGGTTTGCAGGTTTTTGATTATCGGACAAAACAAGCACGACAAAAATTAAAGCTAGATTCAGCTACTTTGTTGCTTTGTTTTTCTTCAAAGGCTCAAAAAAAATGGGCTGAAAAAATTGATTTTCCGATCCTGGTTTTTCAGAATCAAAAAGATTTCTCACAACAACTTGCTCATACTTCTTATGATCAGTTACTTTTGCTGGATTGTCCACTTGAATTAGAGACAGTAAAAAGTGTTGTGTCTGAAACTCAAGTTTCACGAGTGTTCTTGTTATGCAAGACTTTTGATGACGCCTATTTAGATGGAGCTGGTTCAAGAGAACAATATGCCCGGCTGTTTCGTTTTATCGCTCAGGAAAAAAAGATTGATGTGCGTTATAAATTATCTCAAGTGGCCAAATATCTTAAATTGCCTGAAAAACTTTTATTTTTCATGATTCAAGTGTTTTTAGAATTGGAATTTGTTACAATAAAGGACGGCATTATGCAAAAAGTTATCGATCCTGAAAATCATTCTTTGACAGAAAGCAAATGTTATCAGCAGCGACTTAAAAAAATCAAGACAGAAGAGTTTTTATTACTTAGTGATCTGCCAACAATTAAAAATTGGCTATCAATAGATGGAACGTCTGAAAACGTTCCAATTAATCAGGAGGAGAGCAAGTGAAATTAGAAGATTATATTACTAGTATTCCCGATTACCCATCAAAAGGCATTATTTTTAGAGATATTTCCCCTTTAATGGCTGATGGTAAAGCTTATCGGCAGGCTACAAAGGAAATTGTTGATTATGCAGCAGAAAAACAAATTGATATGGTAGTAGGTCCGGAAGCTCGCGGCTTTATTGTGGGTTGTCCAGTTGCTTATGAATTAGGAGTGGGTTTTGCTCCTGTTCGTAAACCGGGAAAATTGCCACGTAAAACGATTGAAGTGAATTATCAGAAAGAATACGGCATGGATACGCTGACTCTCCATGCAGATGCAATCAAGGCCGGTCAAAGAGTACTAGTGATCGACGATTTGCTGGCAACTGGCGGAACGGTAAAAGCGACCATTGACTTAGTTGAAAAACTAGGAGGAATTGTAGTCGGCTGTGCTTTTTTGATTGAATTGGAAGAGTTGCATGGCAGAGATTTGATCTCGGATTATGACTTTTTAACTTTAATGAAATATTAACAACAAGGAAACTGGCTGGTATTTTCGCAGATTTCTGATGATACTGTTTTGTCAAGATAGTTGCTGAGAATCGTAGAATAGTAAGTAAACAGCTTTATATTAAAATTAAAAATTGAATCCAAATATAAAAAAGAGCCATTTGATTTTCATATCAAGTGGCTCTGGTTAATTATAAAGGAAAAAAGTTTTTTTGTGTAAAAAAATATCTGATGCTGTTCCTTATTTCTGAGAAACAGCATCAGATATTATAGAAACAAATAATTATATTCCAGTTTCTTATTTTGCTTTATAGTCTAACTGGCGCTTGTATTCCGTTTGTTTATATTTTTTTTCATCCCAGCTTAATAGCCATAGTGTTAATAAGGGGCAAATTATCAAACTGGAAATAGTTAAACCAAAATGACCGATCATTATTCCTATGATCAGGACAACGATCATAAAGCCGAAACGACGAATTTCTTTCATTGCTAACACTCCTTTAATGCGAACAAATGTTTGTATCTTTATTATACGAATATTTGTTCGGTTTGTAAAGCAAAAAAAGAAAGATCTTCAAAAAAGAAGATCTCAAAAATTAAAAATAGCGATAAAGTCCAACAACTTTTCCTAGAATAGTTACTGAAGTTAGGATGATCGGCTCCATAAAATCATTTTCCGGTTGTAAGCGGATATGATCTTTTTCTTTATAAAAAGTTTTACAAGTAGCTTCGTCTTCGTCAGTCATGGCAATTACGATCGTACCATTTTCCGCATAATCCTGTTTGCAGATAATTACCTGGTCACCATCAAATATGCCAGCATTGATCATACTCTCCCCTTGAATCGTCAGCATGAAAAGTTCACCATCCTGATGGGCTAGATTGGGTGGAATCGGAAAATAATCGGAAGCTTCTTCTACGGCGAGTATCGGTTGACCAGCAGTTACCACTCCGAGTAAAGGAATTTTTTCTTGAGGGGCACCAACCAGTTTCAGGCCTGTCTGAGTGAGTTCAATGGCCCGCGGTTTGGTAGCATCACGTTGAATCAGCCCCTTTTTTTCTAAACGGGATAAATGACCATGGACAGTAGAAGTAGAAGATAGCTGTACACCTTCTCCAATTTCTCTAACAGTGGGCGGATAGCCTTTTTCAGCAACGCTCTGATGGATAAACTTTAATACCTCTAACTGTCTTTTTTCTGACTTCTTTGTCAAAGCTAACACCTTCTCTCTTTTAATTAAGTTTATCATATAATAAAATTGAATTCAAACAAATGTTCGTATTATAAAAGAAGATTGTATTTTTAGCTGAGTTTGTTAAGATAGATAAAAAGGAGAGATCAAAAATATGCTTTCAGAAGCCAAGATTCAAAGGATCAATGAACTTGCTCAAAAGAAAAAGACTACGGCTTTAACGGCTCGGGAACAAGAAGAGCAGGATCAATTAAGACAGGAATATCTAAATGATTTTCGTCAGGGAATGAAACAGCAAGTTGAGGGTCTGAAGATTGTTGATCCAGACGGCAAGGATGTCACACCTGCTAAATTAAAACAGATTCAAAAGAAAAAAGGTCTGCATCATAGAAGTTAGTAAGCACTTTTATCGTTTTTATTGAAAAATTAAAAATTTTTCTTTATAATAAAGTGGGAATAAAAGTAAATTCAACCTAAAATAGGAGGCGTTTGTGTTGTTTGATAAAATTGATGAATTAGGAGTTAATACGCTGCGTACGTTGAGTATTGATGCGGTACAAAAGGCAAAATCTGGTCACCCGGGCTTACCCATGGGGGCTGCTCCGATGGCTTATGCACTTTGGACAAACCATTTGAAGGTAAATCCAAAAACTTCTCGTCAGTGGATCGATCGTGATCGTTTCGTCTTGTCTGCAGGTCATGGCTCAGCTTTACTATATAGCCTGTTACATTGTTCGGGTTATGCAGTTTCCATAGCTGATCTGAAACAATTTCGTCAATGGGGCAGTAATACTCCAGGACATCCAGAAGTAGGAGAAATTGATGGAGTAGAAGCAACGACAGGTCCTTTAGGTCAAGGGATCGCGATGTCTGTTGGAATGGCGATGTCAGAGGCCCATTTAGCTGCGACTTATAACAAAGAACAATTTCCTGTAATCGATCATTACACTTACGTTATTTGTGGAGATGGCGATTTAATGGAAGGGGTCTCGCAAGAAGCCGTTTCGTTAGCCGGTCATTTGAAGTTAGGAAAATTGATCATGCTATATGATTCAAATGATATTTCCTTAGACGGTCCTACGAATAAAGCCTTTACCGAAAATGTAGGTCAACGTTTTGAAGCTTACGGCTGGCAGCATCTACTCGTTAAAGATGGTACTGATTTAGCAGCAATATCTAAGGCAATTGATAAAGCTCAAGCTGAAACTGACAAACCGACTTTGATCGAAGTTAAAACAGTCATCGGATTAGGATCGCCTAAACAAGGAACTTCAGCAGTGCATGGGGCTCCTCTTGGTGAAGAAGGTGTTGCAGCAGCTAAAAAGTTTTATGGTTGGGACTATCCGGCTTTTACTGTGCCTGAAGAAGCAGCACAACGATTTAAAGAAAAAATGGTCGATGAAGGCGAAAAGGCAGAGGCAGCATGGAATGAATTATTTGCAAACTACAGTAAAGCCTATCCAAAAGAAGCAGCTGCGCTTAAAAATGCTTTTGCCGGTGAGTTGCCTGCAGCTTGGGATAAAGACTTACCTGCTTATGAAGTAGGTACAAGTCAGGCAAGTCGAGTATCCAGCAAAGAAATGATTCAGGCTTTATCTAAAGCTCTTCCTAGTTTATGGGGAGGTTCTGCTGATTTATCCTCTTCTAATAATACGATGGTGGCAGCAGAAAAAGATTTTGCGCCTGATCAATATGAAGGACGTAATATCTGGTTTGGGGTACGTGAGTTTGCGATGGCAGCGATTATGAATGGTATTCAATTGCATGGCGGGACTCGAATTTATGGCGGGACTTTCTTTTTATTTTC
>DATGVB010000224.1:0-3688 GCA_035300805.1 Tetragenococcus sp.
TCCGCTAAGGGATTTTGCACGACTGCCTGCATAACGATCCCACATAAGGATAAGCCTGCTCCTACTAGAATACCCATCAAAACACGAGGAAGACGTATTTTCCAGATAATACCGGAATAAACCATATTCTCTGCCTCATTACCTAGAAGCTTATCGCTGATGATCTGATAGGTTTCTCCCAAAGGTATACTGACTGTACCAAAGCTTACACCCAAAAGAATAGCAAACAATAAGATCACCATCAGAACTGCTACAATCAGCCAAACTTTCATTTTCTTCATTCAATCACCATAAAATACTTGTTAGTTAGCAAACAAGTTTCTTATTGATCCTTTCTTTTTAATTGATTTTATATTAAAATTCTAATTGAGAATGATTCTCTTTTTTAATTATAAAGGAACAAAATTATTTTTCAATACTTAATTTTAAAAATGAGCATAGGAGGAATTTTATTGATTCAAATTAAAACAGAAAAAATCAGTAGGCATCCAGTGAATGTGATCTTGCCTACTGACTATGATTCAAATAAAAAATATCGAACGATCTATCTGCAGGATGGCGGCAATGCAGCCAAACAGGCGCTCAACTACATTGATCATCTGATTATCAGCCGGCAAATCGAGCCGCTGATCCTTGTGGGTATTACCCCGCTTGACCGTAACGAAGAGTATACACCCTGGCCAGCAAGAACACCTTTATCAGGTGAGACAAAAAGCGGCGGTCAGGCTCAGGCATATCTGCAACTATTGGTCAAAGAAATTAAACCTTTTATTGATGCACATTATGCTACCGATCCAGCTCCTTCTCATACAGCTATCGGAGGTTGCTCATTCGGCGGCTTAATCAGTCTTTTAGCTTCTTACTACTATCCAGAAGTTTTTCATGACTACATCATTCTTTCGGCGTCTTTCTGGTATGAAAAGATGGATCGGTTTCTGTCAGGTGAACAGATTACACTTGAAGATCATTCTTTTCAAAAACCACAAGTAAACCGCGGCAGCCAGCGAATGTATCTTTATGTTGGCCAGCAGGAAGGGATCTATCGTCAAGGGCGGCAGAAAGAAATGTTTTCTTACACTCAAAAAGCCTACTCCCATTTAGTAGAAGAAGGTTTCTCTGATAAAAATTTACATTTTGAAACTTGTGCTAAAGGTACCCATGATGTTTTATTTTTCAGCCCGCATTTTATCCACGCACTGCAATGGTTATATGGAAAGTCTTACTGACAGAAAAAAGCAACAGTTCTCTTTTTTAGAAGAAAACCGTTGCTTTATTTTTATTCAAAGGGTATTCCCAGTTTTTTCGCATGTTTTTCTTCTAATTTCGAAATGGTCACTGTCCCCGCAATATCTCCTAATACATTCCCAGTAGAAGTACCCATATCAAAGAAACGATAAAAACCAGCGATAATTCCAACAACTTCGGCAGGAAGACCAAAAGTTGAGATCACGATCGACAGTTTTACAATGCCGCTTCCGGGAATCCCGCCGCCACTGACTGAAATCAAAGAACCCACCAGAACGATCTGGATCATGGTTGCCAGACTGAACTGGATATCATACATCTGACTGATAAAAATCAGCACACAACCATAAAGTAAAGCCGAGCCGTGCGAATTCAACTGTCCACCGACTGTAATACAGAAATCGGCAATATGATCGGGCACCCCGAATTTTTCTTTCACATTTTTAAGCGCAATAGGAATACTGGCTGAACCACTACAGGTGGCAATGGTAAATAACCACACTTCAGAAGTATCCTTGATAAACTGAAGCGGACTGATCCTGGCAACGATCCACAGAACCACACAATAGACCAAAAGTGTCATGAGCAGGATACTTAACCAGTAGGTTCCGATAAGACCGGCCATTGAAGTAAAGATCGAAAAACCAAATTTACCGAATGAATCAGCAATCAAAAAGAAAACGCCGATGGGAGTCAGTTTAATGATCATATTAAGATAAGAAAAAATCATGTCGTTTAGAGATTCGATCATGTGAATCACTTTTCTCCGGCTTTCTTTATTTTTCACCTGTAATAGAGCAATACCAAATAGAATTGCGATGACCATAGTCTGAAGCAGATTGCCATCAGTAAAAGTTTTAAATAAATTATCGGTAAACAGTCCGCTGATAAAACTTTCAGCTGTAAAAGTCGTTGTCTGATCGACTTTAGTCGCGTGAAGTCCGCTCAAATCGACTCCATTTCCGGGTTTTAAGATCATACTCAGTGCAAGTCCGATCGCAACGGCAAAAAAAGTAGTGATCGCATAATAAATTGCGATCCGCAAAGCTACGCGCCCCAAAGATTTCGCATCCTCCTGCTGAGCAATCGCCAGAATGACGATACATAGTACTAGCGGGATCACAATCAGATTAATACATTTCAACCAGATATCGCCAATCACTTTAAATTGTTCCATCACCTCAGGAAAAGCCAGACCCAGCAAGGCTCCTGCCACCATGGCGATAAAGCTCCACAAAGCTGTATTACTCAACCGAAAAACCGATTTTTTTGTTTTTGCCATTTTACATACACATCCTCTTCATCTTCACTATTTTATTCCTTCTTCATCTAATTCTCTGATAATTCGTGCAGCTTCAACGGCATCTTCTCTGCTAATGCCTTTATAGAAGACCAGACGCACTTTATCAGCCAAGACCGGTTTGATCAGCAGGCCTTTTTTTGCAGCAGCCGCACAATATTCCTGTGGCGTCAGCCCTAAGTCGTTTGCATCTAATACTAGAATGTTTGTTTCAGGATAACTGATCAGATGCGTATATTTTAAGTCCTTGATCAAATCCGCCGTACATTTGGCATGGTCATGATCTTCCTGCAGCCGCTCAATATTATACGTTAGGGCGTATATACCAGGAGCAGCAATAATACCGGCCTGACGCATGGAACCCCCTAACAGCTTTCTCTTTGCCCGGATTTCTAAAATAGCTTCCTGATTGCCGCAAACCAGAGAACCTACTGGAGCTCCCAGTCCTTTGGAAACACAGAACATGACTGAGTCCGTATAACGGCAAAGATCACTGAGCTTGACCTTTAAGGCCACCGCTGCATCAAAAATTCGCGCCCCATCCATATGTACCGGTACCTGATAGCGATGCGCCAATTCATAAATTTCCTTCATCTTCTTAACTGGGATACAACAGCCGCCACTGAAATTATGAGTATTTTCAATACAAAGCAGTCGGATCTTTTCATTTTTCAGTGCTTTTTCTATATCATCAATGTCAGGAACACCGTTTTCATCATGACGATAAGTCACCGGCTGCAGTTGACCGATGGTAGGATCAAACAATACTTTTTCACTGAGATAAAGATGCTGCTGCTCATCCACCAGTACTTTATCTCCGGGCTGACAATAAGAGAGAACAGCCGCTGTATTGCCCATTGTACCTGTTGGAAACAAGACCCCTGCTTCTAAGCCGGACATTTGTGCGGCCAGGTCTTCCAGTTTATTAATGGTCGGATCTTCTCCTCTTCCCAATTCATGTGTCCTGCCGTCATCTCCTAAAGGTGCGTCTAGGATCGTCCTTAACATTTCCTGGCCCGGCAAGGTTAAAGTATCACTTCTTAAATCAATCATTCTGATCCATCCTTCCTATTATTTAAAGCATTTTATCTATTATTGTAAAATATAGCAGTCAACGGCTCAATCTTTTTTTGAAAATTTCAG
>DATGVB010000225.1:0-11805 GCA_035300805.1 Tetragenococcus sp.
AAAAATATAAAAAACTTCTTTTCATTTTATACAACTTATGCTATGATATGACCTATCAACAAATGTATTTTTATGCAATTATTCGTTGGAAAGGTGGATAAGAAATGAAAAAGTGGAAAAAAATAATAGCTTTTCTACTGCCATTATTACTGATTTTATCAGTTGTAATACCTACTATCAGTGTGGCGGCAGAAGAAGAGCAAAATGATGAAATTTATGAAGCGATACAAGAAAAAGGTGAACTAACAGTGGGACTATCTGCAGATTACGCTCCTTATGAATTTCATGCGACAGTGGATGGTAAAGATAAGATCGTAGGTTTTGATATTTCAATCGCAGAAAAAATTGCCGATGATATGGGAGTCAAGCTTAAGATAGAAGAGTTGGGTTTTGACGCTTTGTTAGGAGCGTTAAAGACGGGAAAAATTGATCTGATCATCTCAGGTATGTCACCCACTGCAGAACGTTTAAAAGAGGTTGACTTTTCTGATCCGTATATGAATGTTAAGCAAAGACTTTTGGTCCGTAAAGCAGATAAAAATAAATTTACCAGTACGGATCAATTCGAGGGAGTACCGGTTGCAGCACAAAAACAAACTACCCAAGAGGAATTAGCTAAAACAGAGTTGGCGGGTTCAAAGGTAGTCTCTTTACAAAAGGTGCCTGATGTTGTGATGAACTTAAAGAATAAAAAGGTTGACGGAATTATTTTAGAAGGTCCTGTTGCCCAGGCATACGTTGATCACAATGACGATATTGTCTTTTCTGATTTGGAATTTGAAAATGGCAGCAAACAAACGGCGGTGGCCTTACCGAAAAATGCTCCTAAGTTAAAAGCAAGTATCAATAAATCTATTGAAAATATTACTAATAGTGGTTTGCTGAAAGGTTATCAGAAACAGGCTAATGAATTGATGTTTAAAGAAGATGAAAGTTTCTTCCAAAAGTATTATCCTTATTATTTACAAGGAACTGGGATGACAGTCATCTTAGCAGTTATCGGGGTCTTCTTCGGTGTTGTTTTAGGGACTTTGTTTGCCTTAATGAAATTATCCAACAGTAAAATTTTGAAAATAATTGCTTCTATTTATATTGAATATGTGCGAGGCACACCTTTACTGGTACAAATTTTCATTGTTTATTTTGGAACGGGCGTAATGGGACTTGATTTATCACGTTTCTTGGCAGGGGTGATTGCACTGTCATTAAATAGTGCTGCCTATGTTGCCGAGATTATTCGAGCGGGTATTTCAGCAGTTAATAAAGGGCAGATGGAAGCAGCACGTTCTTTGGGAATGAATCATAAACAAGCAATGCAATACATTATTTTTCCGCAGGCAATTAAAAATATTCTACCTGCTTTAGGAAATGAGCTAGTGACAGTTATCAAGGAATCGTTAGTAATTTCAGTGATCGGAGTATCTGAACTGATTTTCCAGGCAGGCAATGTTCAAGGAGCCAGCTTTAAACCCTTCTTGCCTTACTTGATTGTTTCAGTCATTTATTTCATCCTGACCTTCACATTATCACGTCTATTGAGCTTTGCTGAAAGGAGAATGAGTACGAGTGATTAATATTGAAAAGTTATATAAAAGTTTTGACGATAATCATGTTTTAAAAGGAATTGATCTGAATGTTGATAAAGGAGAAGTGGTAGTGGTGATCGGCCCTTCAGGTAGCGGGAAGAGTACACTTTTACGTTGTCTGAATTTATTGGAACAGCCGACTGATGGAAAAATCTCATTTGAAGGAACGGATCTGCTAGCTAAAGCAACCAATATTGACCAATTAAGACAAAAAATGGGTATGGTCTTCCAGGCATTCAATTTATTTCCACATAAAACAGTATTGGAAAATATTACGATCAGTCCAATCAAAGTCAAAGGCTTGAGTCAGGCCGATGCTGAGAAAAAAGCTCATGACTTATTAAAATTAATCGGACTGGATGAAAAAGCAGCTGCTTATCCCGCCAGTCTTTCTGGCGGGCAAGAACAGAGGGTAGCTATTGCACGGGCTTTGGCTATGGATCCAGATGTAATGTTATTTGATGAACCAACTTCAGCACTTGACCCGGAAATGGTTGGTGAAGTATTATCAGTAATGAAGACTTTAGCCGAAAATGGAATGACCATGATCGTGGTCACTCATGAAATGGGTTTTGCTAAAGAAGTAGCGGATCGTGTGATCTTTATGGATGATGGGATCATTCAAGAACAAGGCAATCCCGAAGAAATTTTTGATCATCCTCAAAATCCGCGAACACAAAGTTTCTTACAAAAAGTACTATAAGAAGGGAATAACATTTTGGATAAAAATAAATTGGCAAAAAAATTCCAAGAGCCAGCAGAGAACCTTTTAATGGAAATTGGCACTTTAGCTAAAACGAAAACAGGATTGCTAGATCTTTCTATTGGTGACCCGGATCTTGTGACCAATGCAAGAATCATTGATCAGGCGGCTGAAGATGCTAAAAAAGGTCATACTCGTTATACAGCATCAAATGGCAGCGATGAGTTTTTACAAGCAGTTGTCGATCACTACAAAAAAAAATACGACCTGAATTTTAAAACAGATCAAGTATTTGCTTCAGTCGGAGCTTTACACGGAACTTATCTGGCTTTAATGGCTATCCTTGATCCGCAAGATGAAGTCATTATTCACGAACCTTTCTTCTCGCCTTATAAAGAGCAAGTCGAACTAGCCGGAGGCAAGGCGGTAATTGTACCCACTTATGAAAAAGATGGTTTTCAATTAGATCCTGAAATTTTGCAAAAGGCTATCACTAAAAAGACAAAGGCCATCATTATTAATTCACCTAATAATCCTACGGGAGCAGTTTTTTCTAAAAAAACTGTACAAAAAATTGCTGAGATTGCAAAAGAAAATAATTTATTTGTCTTATCTGATGAAATTTACGAGGAATTCGTCTATCAAGGTGAATTTACTCCGATGGCTAAATGGGCTTTTGACAATACGATCACGATCAGTGGTTTTTCTAAAGCTTTTGCTATGACGGGCTGGCGGATCGGCTATATTATCGCTCCGGTTTATGTGACACAGGCAATGAAACTGATCAATGAGAATATTGCCTATTCTGCACCGACGCTTTCACAAAGAGCAGGGATCTATGCTTTAAACCATGCGGATGAATTAGTGAGTCAAGTAGTAGATGTTTTCAAGGAACGTTTAACATACGTCAAAAAACGGGTAGAGACAATCGACTTTCTTGAATTAACCGATGTAAAAGGCAGCATGTATGCTTTTATTAATGTGAGTAAAACGGGGCTGAATTCAGTGGATTTTTCTAAAAAGCTTTTGGATGAAAAACAAGTATTGGTCATTCCAGGAAAGGCTTTTGGCATTACAACGGGAGATCAGCATGTTCGTTTAGCAGCAACTCAAGATATGACGGTACTTAAAGAAGCTTTCGATCGAATCGAAACAATGAAATTTTAAGCTGCGGCCAGCTGTTATTTACAGCTGGCTTTTTGACAATGATTTTTAAGCATTATCCCCTTTATAGTATCGCTAATGCCTTTTCTCTGGTATGATGATAATAGAATAGGAGAGGATATTTGTTGTTTGATAACTTTATTTGGGATTTTGACGGTACTTTGTTTGACACTTATCCGATGATAACACCTGCGTATCTAGCTGCCCTAAAAAGTTTTGGGATCTCGGCTGATAAAAAAGAAATCTACCGCTTGCTAAAAGAAAAATCTTCTGCTGCTGTGGCAAAAAAATATCATTTGAATTTTACTGAATTTACGCAGGCATTTCATTATTATGAACAAGCCGATAATTTTCTTCCTAAAAGCTTTCCAGCTGTAAAGGAAGTATTACAAAAAATAGTAACACAGGGAAAATGTAATATGATCTTGACTCATCGTTCTTTTTTATCAACCAGGAAATTACTTGAAAAAGAACAGTTAGACAACTATTTTACAGAAATTGTAGGCCCTGAAAACAACTTCCCGCGTAAACCTGATCCTAGTTCACTCAATTATTTGTTAAAAAAGTATCAGTTGACTCCGGAAGATACAGTGATGATCGGAGACCGCCTGCTAGATGTAAAAGCCGGGAAAAATGCCGGCACTGCAACTGTTTTCTTTGATAATGAAGGACTGTTAAAAAATATACCTGCTGACTATCATGTGACTACGCTCAAACAAATTGAAGACTTTATTTAAAAGACAGAATTCTTTTTAATTTTCGAAAAAAATTCGATTAGAAAAAGAGGATTTTGTCTTTTTTTGCGTATATATATAGTGGGGGGTGAATTTTTGCTGGAATTTAAAATAGAAAAGAAATGGTTGCTGGTGGCAGGAATAATTCTGTTTGTCGTGTTCGTTGTTATCACCTATTATTTATCGGCAAATAAAAAAGATGAGGTAAAGTGGACTGCAGCGACTACTAATACAAGTACAGTAGCGTCATTTAGCCAAAGTCAAGTTGCTGATAGTGAGCAAAAGATTCTAGTTGATATTAAAGGTGAGGTGAATAAACCCGGTGTTTATGAATTGACAGGCGATGCACGGATGAAAGAATTAGTTATGCTAGCTGGAGGACTCACAAAAAATGCAGAAGAAAGACAATTAAATCTGGCTGAAAAATTAACAGATCAGCAGATGGTCTATGTGCCAAATAAAAAAGGAGCTAAAGAAATGGAGGTGGCTGAAACAAAACAGAGTGGCCAGGCACAAAACGATTTAATTGATATCAATACAGCTGATAGTGAACAATTACAAGAACTATCAGGGATCGGTCCTGCTAAAGCTCAGGCGATCATCGAGTATCGTGATGAAAATGGGCCCTTTAAGTCGGTAGATGAGTTGAAAGAAGTTTCAGGTTTTGGAGAAAAGACAGTTGAAAAATTGCGTGAGTCGATTAAAATATAAATAAATGTACAAAGGAGGAGAAAGATGACAGATAAACGAATTCCTTGGGACCAATATTTTATGGCCCAAGCCTTACTCTTATCTTTACGTAGTACTTGCACACGCTTAGAAGTTGGTGCGACTTTAGTTAAAGATCGCCGCATTATCGCAGGAGGCTATAATGGTTCTGTTTCCGGTGATACGCATTGTATCGATCATGGCTGCTATGTAGTAGATGGTCATTGTATCCGTACCATTCATGCAGAAATGAACGCCTTATTACAATGTGCAAAATTAGGTATCTCAACTGATCAATCAGAAATTTATGTGACTCACTTTCCTTGCTTGCATTGCACCAAGGCTTTATTACAGGCAGGAGTTAAAAAAATCCATTACTTGAATAACTATCATAATGATCCGTATGCCTTAGATTTGATCAAAAGGGTAGGAGCTAGTGTTCACCAGGTGACACTTGATCCACGCTATTTTGAAGAACTATCCTTCGGTCATTTGAATGACAGCAAAGATTGATTTTACTTGGAAAAATCAACTCATCTATCCCGTAATTGTCGTAGGAAGCTGGACAGTTGCTTATTTCTTAGAAAAACCATTAATTTTGCTCTTGGGATTGTACTTTCTATTGTTTTTGATGCTAAAAAAACAGTTTCTATTAATATTATTGGCTGCAATAGCCAGTGTTCTTGTATTTTTCAGGATCCAGTATTTAGCTTTACCGGCAGTACCGGAAAAAGAGCAACTCACCACAAGCGCGCTTGTTTTCTGCGATACGATCAGAGTAAACGGTGCTTATGTTTCTTTTGAAGGTCAAATGAATGGCTATAAAACAGATTTTACTTACAAAGTAGAAAGTCAGTCTGAAAAGAAAGACTGGCAAAAATTTAGTAACTGGCATAGACAATTAAAAGTCACGGGAATGTTTTTAAAAAAAGAAAAAAGGCGTAATCAACATGCCTTTGATCCGCAATGGACAGCTTTTACCCACCATAAACTGGGAACTTTTCAAATTGATCAGATAAAAGCAAGTAGCCCCTTAAGCGTTAAATATTTTCTACATGAATCAAGAGCTCAAGGGATCGATCATATCAGAAAAAGTTTTAAAGAAAAAACTGCAAGCTATCTGACTGCCCTGATATTCGGTTATCGTGATCATAATTTTCAGGAAATTAAAGCAATTTATAGTGGAATAGGACTTTTACATCTTTTTACTATTTCAGGACTGCACGCTTATTTATATTATGGCTGCTTTTCTTATTTATTGCGTAGATTGCGTCTTACTGTTGCAGGTGTGGGAGCCTTGTTACTGCCCTTTATTTTTTTTACGATTCCTCTTTTTGGCAGTACCGTTAGTGTCTGGCGCGCAGCTTTGACCTATCTTTTAACTTTTTTTATAAAAGCACTCCATTTGCATATTTCACATTTAGACCGTTTTGCTATAGTTGTTTTTGCGCTAATTGTGCATGATCCCAAACTGCTGTTACAGTTTTCCGGCATTTTGTCACTTTGGATGACTTGGACGATGTTAATGACTGTTAAAAAAGAAAAAAATATCAGACAACAGTTATTACACTCTCACTATCTGAATTTACTAGTCGCGCCTATTTTAATGTATTTCTTTTTTGAGATTCCTTTATTAGGCGGCTTATTTACCTTTTTAATGTTACCATTTTTTAAAAAAGTATTTTTGCCTCTAGCGCTGGTTAGTTTTGTCGCCTCTTTCTCCCATTTAGAAATTGGTCTGTTTGACCAGATCATTCTATTATTAGAAAACCTTTTAAACTTTTTTGATCGAACCGTCCTTATTACTGGACAACCCGCCTTGCTATTAGTAGTTTTAGTGCTGATAATCAATACTTTTATTTATCATTACGGCAAGAAACCTATTTTATTTATTCCATTAATCTGTTTAATTTTCTGGCAAAATATAGCTGCCGAAAGTTCATTAGCTTTTGTTGATGTGGGTCAAGGGGATAGTATCGTGATCCAAAAAGGCATAGCTAAAGAAGTATATGTGATCGATACAGGCGGGAAAATGACTTTTCACCAGGAAGAGTGGCAAAATTATCAAGCTGGACCTAATGCCGAATATACATTGATTCCTTATCTTAAAGGAGAAGGAATTCGCAAAATTGATGGGCTTTTACTGACCCATGGGGATACAGATCATATGGGAGATGCCAAAGAACTTTTTAAAATCTTTGAGATAAAACGACTTTACGTAGGAAAAGGCAGCCTCAAGCATAATAATATGAAAAGACTTTTAAAAGACATTCCAAAAAAGACAGAAATCATTGAAGTGTCTCAAGGAAATCAGATTGGAGAAAAAATCCAGCTGAATATATTGGCCCCTCAAGAAGAAGGGAAGGGGGAAAATGAAGATTCAGTGGTGGTTGCTGCTAAGATTCATGAGATCAATTTTTTATTAACGGGTGATTTAGATCAGGCAGGAGAGAGAAAGCTTTTAAAAAATGATCCCCAGTTAAAATGTGATGTATTAAAGCTAGGACATCATGGTAGCCGAACTTCCAGTGACGAAGTTTTTATCCAGACCCTTAAACCCAAACATGCAATCGTTTCTTGTGGCAAAGATAATCGTTTTGGTCATCCGCATAAAGAAGTCATGGATACTTTAAATAAGAATCAGGTGCAAGTATTGAGGACCGATCAGCAAGGTATGATTCGCTATTCCTGGCATTTTTTTGATTCTGATACGAGACTTACTTTTGAAAAAGAAGACTAGCATTCAATTTTTTTTCATGCTAAAGTATTTTTAAAAGATAAAATAATAGTAAGGAAGGTTAGTCAATGGATGTTCAAAGGGCTATCCAGGAAATCCACAAGCAGAATTTTCAAGCAGTTTATCTAGTGTTAGGCACTGAAGAATACTTACAAGATCAAATAAGAACGGCATTTACAGAGAGTCTCCAACTAGCAAAAGATGATTTAAACTTTGCCCAATTTGATCTGGAAGAAGAGTCAGTCGATGATTTATTAGATGAAGCTGAATCAATGCCGTTTTTCGGTGATTACCGTTTGGTTTTTGCAGATCATCCTGCCTTTTTAACGGCAGAGAAAAAAAGTCATACTCCTGAACATAATCTGGATCGTATGGCAAACTATCTAAAAGATC
This sequence comes from Tetragenococcus sp., assembly GCA_035300805.1. GTDB lineage: Bacteria > Bacillota > Bacilli > Lactobacillales > Enterococcaceae > Tetragenococcus. Next base: position 8,026 of record DATGVB010000225.1, read on the forward strand.
CCGCAGCAACAACGATCCTCGTTTTTTTTGCCGACTATGATAAATTAGATCAACGTAAAAAAGTAAGTAAGTATTTGAAAAAATATGGTGAAACAATCGATACTCAGCCGCTAAATGAAGCTCAGGTTCGCCGTTTTTTACAGCAGACCCTGACTAATGCTGAAATTCGGATGGATCGCAAAGCTTTCGAGTTATTTATCCGTCTGACTAAAGCCAATTTATCTAAAGCGATGAAAGAGCTAGACAAATTAATCTTGTTTGCAAGTCAGAGCAAGCACATTTCTGTTACTGATATAGAAAATTTACTGCCAAAAACACTGGAGGATAATATATTTGATTTAACCAACAATGTTTTAAACAAAAAGACTTCTCAAGCTCTTCAGTTATATCAGGATTTGCTGATTCAAGGTGAAGAGACAATCAAGATCAATGCCATTTTGCTCAGCCAGATCCGCTTGTATTTACAAACAGCACTGCTGGTAAAAGAAGGCTATCAGCAAGGAAAAATTGTACAAATATTAAAGGTCCATCCTTATCGAGTGAAACTAGCCATGCAGGAAGTTCGTCACATAGAATTAACGACTTTGATCGATTTATATGATGAATTAATTGAAAATGATTATAAAATCAAGACCGGACAGATGGATAAAGAGTTTTTATTTGAACTTTTTTTACTAAAAAGAGCATAAAAAAAAGAAGGGACTTGAAATCCCTTCTTTTTATTTAGCAACGACTTTACTCAAACGTGATTTATCACGGGCAGCTTTATTTTTATGGATCAGACCTTTAGATTTAGCTTTGTCGATTGCTTGGATCGCATCTTTGTATAAAGCATCTTTATTATCAGCATTTTCTGCTGCAGCTTTCTCAGCCTTTTTAACTGAAGTACGCATTGCGCTCAATTGAGATGAATTTCTAACATTAGCTTTTTTATTCGTACGAACTCTTTTATATGCAGATTCAATGATTGGCATTTATTTCACCTCCGATTCAAAATATTATACGATTTATCGCATAATTCAACAATAGTCATTATACCTAAAGCTTAAGTCTAATGCAATAATAAGTTGTAAAGAAATTTTACTTAACGAGGTTTTTTTAATTCAAAGAAAATGAATACGCTTTTTTAGCTAAATAACAAAAAAGAAACTTCCATAGTGTGAGGGTTTTATGCTATGATTACATGGAACAATGAATGGTGGTGTAAATTTTGAGTGTTGCATTAGTAGTTACCATTGTGCTTGTCATGGGTGTTATTTTTGTAAATGGTTGGACCGATGCTCCCAATGCAATCGCAACAGCTGTATCAACGCGCGTATTAAAGCCTAACGTTGCAATCGGTATTGCAGTTGTGATGAATTTCGCTGGAGCACTCGTTATGACTTTTTTTAATGCACAGGTAGCTGAAACAATTAGTAATATTGTTTCATTTGAGTCTCAGGGAAATCTGGGAGCTTCACAAGTAGCTTTAGCTGCTTCTTTGTTTTCGATTGTAGTGTGGGCTGTAGCAGCCTGGTATTTTGGTATTCCCACGAGTGAGTCTCATGCATTGATCGCAGGACTTACCGGTTCAGCGATGGCTATGGGTGGCTTAAGTGCGGTCAATGGCCAAGAATGGATCAAGGTTTTGGTTGGTTTAGTATTATCGACTGTCTTAGGTTTTGGCGGTGGATATCTAATTACGAAAATCATTGCATTTTTGTTTCGAGGTGTCTCTCGGATGAAAGCAAATAAAGTTTTTACTTGGGGACAGGCAATTTCGGCTGCTGCCAATGCATTTTTACATGGTGCCCAAGATGGACAAAAATTTATGGGGGTCTTCATGCTAGGTTTATATTATAATAACTTAGCTGAAAAAACAGGGAATGGTTTTACGATCCCGATCTGGGTCATGGCTTTATGTTCTATTACGATGGGAATTGGAACTTCGATCGGTGGGATGCGGATCATCAAATCTGTAGGAATGGATATGGTTAAATTAGAAACCTATCAGGGCTTTTGTGCAGATTTAAGTGCTGCGATCTGTCTATTCGGCGCTTCAATGTTTGGTATTCCAGTCTCAACAACACACACAAAAACAACGGCGATTATGGGAGTCGGTGCTGCTAAAAGAGTATCCAGCGTGGATTGGTCAATTGTTAAAGATATGGTCATGGCATGGGTATTGACTTTTCCAGGATGCGGTGCGATTGCTTATGTGATGGCTAAACTTTTTGTGTCAATTTTTTAAGGAGAGATTACTGTGGCTAAAAAGAAACACTATGATTACTTTAAAAAAATGGAAGAATTAGCAGCCAATGTACATCAGGCAGCTGAGATTCTTGAAGAAATCGTGAAAGATTATTCGATTGAAAATCTTGCAACAAAGTCAAAAAAAATTCATCAAATTGAAAAAAATAGTGATAATTTAGTGGAAGAATTGACGAATGAACTCTATGATGCCTTTATTACACCCATCGATCGAGAAGATATTTTAGTCATCTCAGAACGTTTGGATGATATTTTAGATGGGATCAATGCGATGACTTATATGTTTGATAATCTGGTGATCACAAAAATGAGACCAGAGACAGAAAAATTAGCGCAAATGGTGACCGTAGCTGGTAAAGGTGTTCATAAAGCAATGCACGAGTTTCCTAAGTTTAAAAATTCAAAACATATGAAAGAATTTATTGACGATGTAAACGATATTGAATCAGAAGGTGATTTATTATTTAGCAGATTAAAGAAAAGTCTTTATACCAATGAAAAAGATGTCTTAGAAATCGTCAAATGGACCGAGATTTATAATCGTTTTGAAATGATTCTAAACTTCAGTGAAGATGCTGTTGATATTATTGACGGCCTGATTATTAAAAACACTTGATCAGATCAATCGAGGAATCTTAAAAAGATTCCTTTTTATTTTGCAAAAAAAGATGAAGAAGAGAATTTTCGTTCTCAACTTCATCTTTTTTCATTACTTTTATTTTATTACCAGCCAATAAGCAATCAAAATCACGCCTAAGATAATTCGATACCAGCCAAATGCAGTAAAATCATTTTTCTTGATATAATTCATTAAAAATTTAATAGCAATAATCGATACGATAAATGAGATGACTGTACCAACGATTAAGATGACCGTACCGGCGAAATCAAAACTGTTCCCTTGGCCCATAAATTTTAAGATCTTAATAAAACTGGCTCCAAACATAGTAGGGATCCCAAGAAAAAAAGAAAATTCAGTAGAAACAAAGCGCGAACCGCCAATTAAGATAGCTCCTAAAATTGTAGCTCCCGAGCGTGAAGTGCCTGGAATAAGTGATAAAACTTGAAATAAACCAACAATCAAAGCAAAACGATAAGTAATGTCTGTCAGATTATTGACTTGTGGTGTCTTGCTTTTGTTGCGCTTTTCTACCCAGATAAAGGCGATCCCATAAACGATCAGCATGATCGCAACCGGTAAAAATTTATGAAAATGGGCATCTAGCCAATCATCCAGCAGAATTCCTACGATGCCTGAGGGAATAATAGCTACAATTACTTTGAACCATAGTTGCCAAGTATGATTTTTTTCCAGCTTTGATTTATTGCCGGCAAAGGGGTTAAGTTTATTGAAATATAGCACGACAACCGCTAATATCGCCCCTAATTGAATTACCACATTAAACATGGACATAAAGGCTTCACTAGCCTCTAGTTGAATAAACTGATCGGCTAAGATCAGATGCCCTGTACTGCTGATCGGCAGCCACTCGGTAATTCCTTCGATCACCCCTAAAATCACTGCCTTAA
>DATGVB010000226.1:0-2507 GCA_035300805.1 Tetragenococcus sp.
ATTGAGGTTTATTTTAAAATTTGTAAGCAACATCTTCGTTTAGCTAAGTATCAAGGGCTTTCCTATGATGGTATTTTTGCACATACCGTGACGGTCGCTGTCAGTTACCATGTTTTGGCTGTCCAGCACCGTGAACAAGCAGATGATCGAACGATGGGCGAGCTATTTTACTTGATGATCGAAGAACTATCCGATATTAGTTTTTCAGAAGCTATTATCCAACTTCTCGAGCTTTTTAAAGAAGTATTTGAAAACGAGCTGGTCCTTTCTGAAGAAACTTTAAATAACATCATGGACCAGTTTATCCAAAAACTACCTAAAGCAACACAAAATCGGTTAAGGCTGGTTGTTTGAAACTAAATTTATGGGTTAATTGCTTGGTATCAAAGGTTTAGTGCTCTCTTTTTATGTTTCAAGTTTTAGTTATATAAATTATAACAGAAAAGTAGTTATTTTTTAACTTTTATTATAATGATTTATTGTTTTTTTAAACCGTCTCAGCCAGATAATACTGAACATCAGAAAAACAGCTCCTGAGCCAATTACCATCGTTAACATCATCGCTATTGTAACTTGTGTACGGTTAAACGTATAAATAATCCCATTTTCAGTAGTATAAAGTTCGATAATCTCCTGAGCAGACAGAAAAGAACCATTGATTGTCTGGTTTTTCACTCCGCCAAATACGGCTTTTAAAGGTTCTTTAGTCATAATTTCTCGCATTAAAGTAGCTCCATGATGTGCAGGGATCAAAGCAAATATTCTCTGAATTCTGTCTGGAAATATCCCGATTGGAAGAAATGCTCCTGTGATAAAGCCAACCAGTGCAGACATAATACCGGTAAAAGTATTATATAAACTCGCACTTGTTATCAGCATGGCAATCACAAACATAATACTTGTTGTGGAAAAAGTATTGGCACTGATCAAGCCGATCATTTCTATATTACTTTGCAGACTGAGCCAATGCCCTCCATTTGCTACAATAAATCCTTGAGAAATAAACAAGCATAGCGTATTTAAAATAGTTCCTACTAAAAATGGTGTTAGCCAATATCCTAATACTAGCCGATTTCTAGAAACAGCTGTTACCAGAAAACTGTCAAAACGATGACTGCTTTTATCTTCTACCATGATGGTCAGCACATTAAGAGGAACAAGTATACAGTTGATCATAAGTACTCCAGCCATAGAGGTAGTATCAACTAGCCAGCGAATATTGGAAAAATCCATCCCTTTAACTCCAGCAAATAATTCAACCATGCTCGTTGCCATGTAATCTCCTAAAAACACAGCGATCATTACAATGAACAGCAACATATAGATAAAGGAGAAAAGTAGTGAGAGCGGATTTTTAAGATATAGTTTCGCAGTTCTTTTTGTCATTACTCCAATTGCTCTCATTTTGGTACCCCCTTATGTCCTGTTACGGCTAAAAAAACATCATCCATATTCCCGTTAATTAATTCAAAAGCTAAAAATTCAGTTAAACTATTGAGTATTTTTAAAGCTTGATGACTGTCAGAAACAGCAATTTGAAAATAGTCTATCCTTGTTTCTGCCTTTATTTCTAAATTAGCTAGTTGTCGCTTTCCCTTTTCCATATTCCTAAATTGAATACGCAATAGATCCTTACCGTATTTACTTTTTAGAATATCTGGTGTTCCTTCAGCACATATTTTACCCTTTTCCAAAATCACAACATGGTCAGCTTTAGCAGCTTCCTCCATGTAGTGAGTTGTGAGAAAAACAGTCACACCATTCTTTAATTGTAGTTCTTGAATCAATTTCCAGATGGTTTTGCGTGTTTGAGGATCGAGTCCAGTTGTAGGTTCATCCAAAATCAGTAATTTAGGTGAATTTAAAAGCGCCCGTGCAATCTCACATTTTCGCTTTTGTCCGCCCGATAATCTACCATAAAAATTTTGCCAGATTTCCGTAAGATCAAGACGCATTTTTATTTCCAGCAATCGGTCATTAAGCTTTTTACCATACAACCCGCCAAATTGTGCTCGAATCCGTAAATTATCTTCCACTGTCAGTAAATCATCTAAAACATTTTCTTGAAAAACGATCCCCAGTCTTTTTCTTACATCAAAGGGATGCTTATCCAGATCAAAGCCATCAACTCTTATATTCCCTGTAGTTTTTGCAAGTAAAGTACAGATCATATTGATCGTAGTCGATTTTCCAGCGCCATTTGTCCCCAAAAAGGCAAAGAGTTCTCCTTTTTTCACCTTAAAATTAATATGATTTACAGCTAATTGTTCCTTGTATTGTTTTGATAAGTTTTTAATCTCTATCATATAATTCATCTATTCTCACCTCTTCTAAAAATAGCTTACTATATTACGTTACGTCATTAGCAAGTATTTTATAAAAGATTTATTACTGCTTACTTACGAAAAATAAGCAGATGGACTCACCACAATTACAAGAAAAATATTACGGTCAATTTTTGAACAAATAATTGATGAACAAGGAAAATCGACACTAAGTAGAGTATA
>DATGVB010000227.1:0-4251 GCA_035300805.1 Tetragenococcus sp.
CAAAAATCATTGAAATTTGTGAACAGAAAAGTTTTCAAGTAGTTGAAAAATGTTTGTTGCCGGATGATAAAGAGCAATTAAGTCAGAAAATGGCAGAGATTTGTGATCAAAAACAAGCAGATTTAATCTTGACCACAGGCGGTACGGGTTTGGCCCCTAGAGATTGTATGCCAGAAGCTACTCGGGCGATTGCCGATAAGGAAGTACCCGGTATATCAGAAGCAATCCGCAGCTACAGTCTACAGATCACTAAAAGAGCGATGTTAAGCCGCGGACTTTCAGTTATTCGTAAAGAAACTCTGATTGTTAATTTACCAGGAAGTACTAAAGCAGTCGCAGAATCACTTAACTATCTTATTGATCAACTTCCTCATGCGCTTGGGTTATTGCAAAACAAAAAAGGGGAAGATCATAACCATTGATGTTATAATAAAAATAAAAAAAGGAGGGATCAGATTGAAATTTAGCGCAAGAAATCAGCTAAAAGGTAAGGTAGTCAAAGTCGAAGAAGGGGCAGTTAATGGGGTTGTTACCATTGAACTTCCTGGCGGACAACAAGTCGTTTCATCGATCACTATGTCATCAATTAAAAATCTAGGCTTAGAAGTAGGAAAAGAAGCTTACGCAATCGTTAAGGCAACCTCTGTCATGGTGGGTGTAGACGAATAAGCATGATTTGATCTATTATTTAAAATGATAAAAAACCAAGTAGAAAATTTTCTACTTGGTTTTTTATCAATTCTTTATTTAGCTGCGGTAAAACCGTAGTCTTCAAATACTTTAATTGCTTCATCTGTTTGTAAAAATTCTAAGAAGCTTTTAGCACCGTCTTCGTTTTTACCAACGGTTGTTTGAGCAACTGGATAAAGGATTGGATCTTTGATACTCCCTTCAGGGGCTTCATCGATAACTTTAACATCATCAGTTGTTTTTGCATCAGTTTCATAAACAAGTCCGGCATCTGCGCTAGCTTTGGCTACCCAGTTCAATACTTCAGTAACGTTACTGCCCATACTGAAACGATCTTCTAAAGAGTCCCATAAATCAAGGCTGGTCAAAGCTTCTTGTGCATATTGGCCTGCCGGTACACTTTCAGGATCACCAATAGCGATGGTTTCAGCTTTTTCAATATCTTCAAACTTTTCTAAATTATCAGGGTTATTTTTTGTTGTGATCAAGACTAATTTATTTTCTAATAAATCCACTTCACTATCTGCATCTACCAAATCCTGATCTGCTAGATCGTCCATTTGAGCTGTAGCAGCAGAGAAGAATAAGTCAGCCTCCATCCCTTGTTCGATTTGAGTTTGTAATTTGCCGGAACTATCATAAGTTCCTTCAATTGTTACTCCAGGGTTTTCTTTTTCGTACATCGAAATTAGTTTTTCTTCAAATGCATATTCCAGACTTGCAGCTGCCGCCAGTCTGATAGTTGATTTTTCAGCTGGTTCAGAAGTGGTAGCTTGAGTTGATTCTGCTGTACTTGCGTTATCATTATCGCCTGATGAGCAGGCTCCTAATAATAGTACTGACAGACCTGCTGCTAGTGCTAATTTCCATTTCTTCATTTATTCATCCTCCAAAAATAATTAGTTTTATATATGCATTTTATCACGATATTCGCAATAAAGATAGCGGTTTTTCAATATTTTTTTATATGTACTAATTATTTTTGCAAAATGACTGCTTTCAGTTTCTTGCTTTTGTTCCAAAAAGAATTTTCATGCTATAATGAAGCTACTTGAAATTTTATTGGAGGCAAATCAATGACCTTAAACGTCGAAAATCTCAGCGGAGGATACAGTCAGATCCCCGTTTTAAAAAATTTAAATTTTCAGTTGGATGATGGTGAGCTAGTGGCACTGATTGGCTTAAATGGAGCTGGTAAGAGTACTACGATCAAAGAAATCATTGGCTTGTTGATACCAACTGCAGGGCATATTGAAATTGATGGTCTAACCTTAGCCCAAGATACCGAGGCTTACCGCAAAAAGATCGGTTATATTCCCGAAACTCCTGCTTTATATGAAGAATTGACCCTAAAAGAGCATATTGAAGTGACAGCTATGGCTTATGATATTGCTCTAAAAGAGGCACTGCAAAGAGCACAGCCTTTGTTAGAGACTTTTCGTTTAGACAAACGTCTGGACTGGTTTCCTGCTAATTTTTCTAAAGGGATGAAACAAAAAGTAATGATCGTATGTGCCTTTTTGATTGAACCCAGTCTTTATATCATTGACGAACCCTTCTTAGGATTGGACCCTTTGGCGATTTATGCGCTCTTGGAGCTGCTAAAAGAAATGAAAAATCAAGGGGCTAGCATTTTAATGTCTACCCATGTTTTGGCAACAGCTGAAAAATACTGCGACCGTTTTATTATGTTGCATGAGGGCAGTATTCAAGCTCAAGGAACACTAGCTCAATTACGCCAGACTTTCGATATGCCGCAAGCATCATTAGACGATCTTTATCTTGCTTTGACAAAGGAGGATTGAAATGAAGGACTTTTTTCAGCTTCGCTTAAAAAAACATCAAAAGCACATGATGCGTTATATCAAATATGTTTTAAATGATCATTTTGTTTTGATCCTTACTTTTTTATTAGGAGGGATCGGCTATTATTATTCTGCTTGGGTCAAAAGTCTGCCAGCGGGTTTTTTCTGGGGAAAGATTCTTATTTTACTGATCTGGTTAGCTACTTTACATTTCGGCCAATTTGTCAGTTTAGCAAAAACTGCCGATCAGGTTTTCTTATTACCTAAAGAAAAGCAGTTGAGAGGTTACTTAAGCGCAGCTTTTTCCTACAGTTGTATTTTTCCCTTTGTCTTTTTGTTATTAGTGACAGCTTTTACCATGCCACTTGCAGTGGTGTCTACCGAACATGGTTTTATTTCTTTTATTTTTTATCTTTTTATTTTGTGGAGTCTAAAAATCAGCCACTTAGAAATTGATCGGTTGGGAATTTTTCAGGATATGAAAAAAGCACGACAAAATGCTTATTTACTTTGGTTCATTATCAGCTTGACTACACTAGCAGTTTCTTTATGGTTATTTCCCTGGCTGGGTCTTTTGTTATCTTTTTCTCAGGTTGTTTTATTTTATAAACTTTGCTGGCAAACGATGAATGTCCCACTTGATTGGCAAATGATGATCAGAAAAGAAGAAAGGCGTTTGAATCGTTTATACCGCTTTGTTAATTTATTTACTGATGTACCTGAAATAACAGCTAGCGTGAAACGTCGCTCTTATTTAGATTTTCTTTTAAGCAGGATTTCTTTTGAACAAAAAAATACTTACTTATATTTGTTTGCTCGTCGTTTTCTACGTGGCAGTGAATACAGCGGTTTGTATCTTCGCTTGATACTTGTAGGAACTTTACTGTTGTTTTTTACCAGAGATTATTTGTTGGCTCTAATTATAGGCATTGTTTTTATCTATTTGATTGGTTTTCAATTGCTGCCTTTATACCAACAATTTCAATATGTGGTTTTAGCACAATTATATCCCATCAAAAAAAGCCAGAAACAAAATAATATAAAAAAATTATTGGCTTGTCTTTTGGCAGTAACCGCCTTTATCTTCTCGTTAACGACTTTATGGAGTTTAACAAGCTGGCTGGATCGTATAGCAGTCTGTTTGGTCTGGTTTTTAGTGGTCATTTTATTTATCCAATTTTACTTGCCAAAGCGGTTAAAAAAAATGACAAGTTGATTTAAATGAAAAACGAACATATATGTGCTTGACGATATTTTTTTGGCAAGCTAAAATAAAAGGTACTGCAGCAAAGGAGGAGTATTGATGGATGTACATTTCGATAGCGACTGGCAATTGCGTCCCATCAAGGGTGATACAGGCAAAGCTTATGTTGGTCTAAAAGCTCAGGATAAAGTCTTTATCAAACGTAATACAACACCGATGCTTGCAGCTTTATCAAAAGAGGGCATCACGCCACGATTGATTTGGACCAAAAGAACCGGTAACGGAGATACCTTATCTGCCCAGGAATGGCTAGAGGGTAATTTACTGGAAGCTGAAGAAATTGGTTTAAGAAATGACGTGATCGATGTCTTATATCAATTACACCACTCCGATTCATTAAAAAAAATGTTGAAAAAAATGGGCGGCAGTGTGATGTCACCACAAAAGATGTTAAAAGAATATTTGGAAAATCTACCGGAAGCATTGATCAGTAATCAGTTTCTAACTATGGTAATGCAGTTTTTACAAACACATATCCCTGTTTTTCGTAAG
>DATGVB010000228.1:0-3591 GCA_035300805.1 Tetragenococcus sp.
TAGTCGAGCAAGGCGGCTCCAGACGGGGTGCTCAAATGATCATGCTAGCTGACTGGCATCCAGACGTGATCGAATTTATCATTTCTAAAATGCAAAATGCACGAATTTTACGCTACTTATTAGAAAACACTGAAGATGCACAAATTAAAACAGCAATCAATGAAAAACTGAAGTTTACTCTACTGACTGCTGAAGAAAAAGAAAGCTATGAATTTATCGCTTCATATAAAAATGAAGACAACAAATTGTCACCGGCAATCATTGAAGATGCCCAGCAAAAACTAAGAGATGGTGGCACTTACGGTGTCAATGATCCAGAATTCTTATCAGGCGCCAACATTTCCATCACCTTGACCGATGACTTTATGCAAGCTGTAAAAAAAGATGACAGCTGGCAATTGCGTTTTCCTGATTTATTTCACTATAACGCACAGCAAATGGATGCCTACAATACTGACTGGCAAGAATGCGGTGATGTCCGGCAATGGGCAGAAAAAGGTTATCCAGTGGCGACTTATCGTACCATCAAAGCTCGTGAATTATGGAAACTGATCAATATCTGTGCGACTTATTCCGCTGAACCTGGGATCTTTTTCATCGATAATGCCAACCGCAAAACAAATGCCGTAGCTTACGGACAAAAAGTAGTTGCTACTAACCCTTGCGGTGAACAGCCGCTAGCTCCTTATTCCGTCTGCAACCTCGGCGCCATTAATCTGGCCAATATGGCAGATAAGAAAAATGCAACTGTCGATTTTGAAAAACTAAAAGAAACAGTCAAGATCGCAGTGCAAATGCAAGATGATGTAATCGACTCTACCCCCTACTTTATGGCTGAAAATAAAAAACAAGCCCTTGGTGAGCGCCGCATTGGTCTTGGAGTTATGGGTCTGGCAGATTTACTGATTTATACCCATCAGCGTTACGGTTCTAAAACAGGAAACCAGCTAGTGGATAAAATTTTTGCCACAATTGCTATAACCGCCTACAAAGAATCAATCCGGCTAGCAAAATTAAAAGGTAGTTTCCCTTTCTTAGTCGGTAAAAACGAACAGGAAACCCAGCAATTACGCCAGCGTTTCGTTGATTCCGGTTATATGAAAGAAATGCCGGCAGAAATCCGCCAGGCTGTATTAAAAAACGGCATTCGCAATTCCCATCTTCTAACAGTTGCACCCACTGGCAGCACTGGTACGATGGTAGGTGTGGCAACTGGCTTAGAACCTTACTTTGCCTTTAAATATTATCGCAGCGGTCGCTTAGGAAAATTCATTGAGGTGGATGCGCAGATCGTCCAAGAATTCCTGGCTGATCATCCCGAAACAAAAGCCGATCAATTACCCGACTTCTTTGTTTCTGCCATGGAATTAAAACCTGAAGAACACGTGGATGTTCAAACCACCATCCAACGATGGGTCGACAGCTCTATTTCCAAGACAGTCAATGCTCCTAAAGGCTACACCGTTCAACAAGTTGCTTCCATCTACGAACGGCTTTATGACGGCAATGCTAAAGGCGGTACAGTTTATGTTGATGGTTCTAGAGACTCTCAAGTCTTAACGCTCGAATCAGAAAAAACAAGCGATCAGCAGACCCGTCTGTTTGACACTGAAGATATCCGCATCGTTGACGACTCAGATGAATTAGAACAGTTAGTCGAACAAGCTGAAAACGAACATATCCAACAAGTCGGTCATACTGATGATGTCATCTATGGCTCAGAAGTCGGCGACACCTGTCCAATCTGTCGGCAAGGGATCGTTGAAGATATCGGTGGCTGTAATACTTGTACCAACTGTCACGCTCAATTGCGCTGTGGATTATAAATATAGCTGCAAAAATAGCGCGGACCTTTAAAGGTCCGCGCTATTTTTATAGTCCATGAATAAAAAATGAATATTTATACTTTTACTATTGATTAATTCTAACTACTCTGCTAATATATAGCTAAATCAGATTTAGGAGATGTATATTTATGAATGAAAAAGTTGTTTTGGCCTATTCAGGAGGTCTTGATACCTCTGTTGCTGTAAAATGGTTAGTGGATAAAGGTTACGATGTAATCGCCTGCTGCTTAGACGTAGGTGAAAAAAAAGATATTGAGGCCGTCAAAGAAAAAGCTTTAACAGTCGGGGCCAGTGAATCTTACGCCATTGACGCCAAAGAAGAATTTATGCAGGACTTTGCACTAGTCGCTTTACAAGCCAATGCACTTTATGAAAATTCTTACCCTTTAGTATCGGCTTTATCTCGTCCTTTGATTGCTAAAGAACTAGTCGAATTGGCTCATAAGACTCATGCAACGACCATTGCTCATGGCTGTACAGGCAAAGGCAATGACCAAGTCCGTTTTGAGGTAGCGATCGCAGCACTTGATCCGGCATTAAAAGTAATTGCACCGGTGCGCCAGTGGCAATGGTCTCGCGAACAGGAAATCGAATATGCACAAAAAAATAATATCCCTATTCCAGCGGATCTGGATAATCCTTATTCGATCGACCAGAACCTTTGGGGCAGAGCTTGTGAGTGTGGTGTGCTAGAAGATCCATGGGCAACTCCGCCTAAAGGAGCTTATGAATTAACCAAAGAAATTGAAGATACACCTGATACACCCACTGTGATCGAGATTACTTTTGAAAAAGGTATTCCGGTAGCTTTGGATGATGAGCATATGAAGCTATCTACCTTAACGGCTAAATTAAACAAATTAGCTGGAGATAACGGTATTGGCCGGATCGATCATGTAGAAAATCGTCTGGTGGGGATCAAATCCCGTGAAGTTTACGAATGTCCCGCTGCCATGACCTTATTAAAAGCTCACAAAGAATTGGAAGATCTGGTCTTTGTCCGTGAACTGGCCCATTTTAAACCACTCGTTGAAAACCAGCTGGCACAAACAATTTATGACGGTTTATGGTTCAATCCTTTGACTGAGGCCCTAATTGCCTTTATTAAGAATACACAAACCAAAGTTAACGGTGTCGTTCGCTTGAAACTATTCAAAGGCAATGTTGTTTGTGAAGGTAAAAAATCAGTTAACAGCTTGTATGATGAAAACTTGGCTACTTATACCTCTGCTGATACTTTTGACCAAGAAGCTGCAGTTGGTTTTATCAAACTTTGGGGACTGCCCAGTAAGGTTCATGCCGAAGTACAAGCTTCACTGGAGGAAAAATAATGAAGAAACTTTGGGGCGGACGGTTTGACGGTAAAAATGAAGCTTGGATCGATGCCTTTGGAGCTTCCATTTCTTTCGATCAAAAGATGGCTCAGCAGGATATCAAAGGCAGCCTTGCTCATGCTAAAATGCTAGGCCATACAGGAATTCTGACCGAAGATGAAGTAAACAAAATCACTCAAGGTCTTAACAGCCTTGAAAAGAAACTAGAAGACAACCAATTAGACTTTACTGTCGCTAACGAAGATATTCACTTAAATATTGAAGCTTTACTAGCTGAAGAAATTGGTCCTGTCGCCGGTAAATTGCATACTGCCCGTAGTCGTAACGACCAAGTCGCAACGGATATGCATCTTTATCTAAAAGAAACTGTTGAAGTAGTAAGCGATAAACTTTATGCTTTACGCCAGATT
>DATGVB010000229.1:0-3271 GCA_035300805.1 Tetragenococcus sp.
AAAACTTTATCAGGCGATTCAACATGACAAAAAAGTGCGGGGTGATCAGCTTAATATTGTTTTATTAGAAAAAATCGGTAAAGCTAAAATCAAGAAAATATCGCTTGCAGAAATGCAGGATTACCTCTAACAGAAAAGGAGAAAAAAATGCGCTATATAACAGCAGGAGAGTCACACGGACCCGAACTTACCGCAATTATTGAAGGCTTACCGGCCGGCTTGGCTTTAACTCAAAAAGATATTAATGATGAATTGAAACGGCGACAAGTAGGCTATGGTCGCGGCGGCCGGATGATCATTGAAAGTGACCAGGTACGGATTACTTCTGGTCTGCGTCATGGACAGACATTAGGCTCCCCTTTAACCTTAGTGATCGAAAATAAGGATTGGAAAAACTGGACAAAAGTTATGGGCCTTGAAGAGGTTTCTGAAAAACAAAAGCAAATCCGCCGTCTAGCCAGACCACGGCCCGGACATGCCGATCTGGTAGGGGGGATGAAGTATCATCATAACGATCTGCGCAATGTGTTAGAACGTTCTTCCGCTAGAGAAACGGCAATGCGGGTTGCTATTGGAGCTGTTTGTAAAAAGTTATTAAGTGAACTGGAGATCGTTGTTGCCGGTCACGTGACCATGTTGGGGGGAATAAAAGCTAAGGTTACAGATGGAATGACGTTGGCAGAAATTAAAGAAAAAGCAGAAAAGTCGGATGTCCGTGTGGTAGATGAAAGTGTAGAACAAGCAATTCATGATTTGATTGATAAAACCAAACGCGAAGGAAACACGATCGGCGGCATAGTGGAAGTTTTAGTCGGCGGCGTCCCGGCGGGTTTAGGCAGCTATGTACAATGGGACAAGAAATTGGATGCCAGATTAGCTCAGGCCGTTGTCAGCATCAATGCTTTTAAAGGAGTTGAATTTGGGGTCGGCTTTGAAGCAGGTCAATTACCTGGATCTGAAGTGATGGATGAGATCCAGTGGACCAAAGAAACAGGTTACACCCGTAAAAGCAATAATTTAGGAGGCTTTGAAGGGGGCATGACAAATGGACAGCCAATTATTGTTCGGGGTGTCATGAAACCTATCCCTACTTTATACAAACCACTACAAAGTGTGGACATCGATACACATGAAGCTTATCAGGCAAGTGTGGAACGCTCAGATAGTACTGCCGTTCCCGCTGCTAGCGTGGTCTGTGAAAATGTTGTTGCTACAGTGATCGCACAAGAAATGTTAACAAAATTTCCCAGTGATTCTTTTACAGAATTACAAGACGCAGTCAATGTTTACCGATCCTATCTAAAAAATTACTAGGAGACCATTAGAAATATGATAGAAAAAAATGTAGTGATCATCGGGCTCGGCTTAATCGGCTCTTCATTAGCTGTTTGTATTAAAGAAATTCACCCTAAAACGCAGATTGCTGGTTGGGATCACTTAGCTCAAACTAGAAAAACTGCCTTAGAAAAGCAGCTAGTAGACACGATCCCTGATGATTTAAAAACTGCCGTCCA
Organism: Tetragenococcus sp.; assembly: GCA_035300805.1. Taxonomy (GTDB): domain Bacteria; phylum Bacillota; class Bacilli; order Lactobacillales; family Enterococcaceae; genus Tetragenococcus. Next base: position 1,515 of record DATGVB010000229.1, read on the forward strand.
AAAAGCGGACGTGATTATCTTAGCTGTACCAGTAAAAACAGCTCTGGCATATCTCAAAGAGTTTGCCAGCCTTCCATTAAAAGAAGGTGTGGTGATCACTGATACAGGAAGTACGAAAAAAGAGATTACTCAAGTAGCTAATCAGCTGCAGCTGAACTTTGTCGGCGGACACCCAATGGCCGGCTCGCATAAGTCGGGAATCCTAGCATGTGATCGGAATCTTTTTGAAAATGCTTATTATATTTTTACACCGGTAAACAAAGCAGCAGAAAAAAGTATTAATTTTTTGCAGGAACTTTTTTCTGGCAGCCGAGCTAAATACGTAACCTTAAGTCCGGAAAAACACGATGAGATCACAGGAGTACTTAGTCATTTTCCCCATATTATTGCGGCAGGACTCGTCAATCAGGCCGACAGCTTAAATGCCCAGTATCCGCGTGCTAGTCAGTTAGCTGCTGGTGGTTTTCGAGATATCACTCGAATCGCTTCATCAGATCCACAAATGTGGACGGATATTCTTTTAAGTAATTCTGCTGTTTTGTTAAAGCTGATTGATTACTGGCAAGATAAGATGGCGGAAATTGCCGGCTGGATTGAAAGAAAAGATAGTGATAAAATTTATCAATATTTTGAAGATGCCAAAGATACGCGTGATCATTTGCCGCAGATAAAAAAAGGTGCCATTCCGGCTTTTTATGATCTGCTGGTAGATGTCCCGGATGAACCTGGTAGTATTGCAGTTACAACTGCTGTTTTAGCCGAAGAAAAAATTTCTCTGATCAATATTAAAATCCGCGAAACTCGACTAGATATTTTTGGAATATTACAACTTTCCTTTAAAAATGAAAAAGACCTACAGGCAGCAAAAAGCTGTATTGAAAGAAAGACCTCTTATAAATGTCGTTTTAAATAAAGCAGGAGGAAGAAATTTTGAAATTAAGAAAAGTAAAAAGCTTGCGGGGGACATTAACTGTTCCAGCCGATAAATCCATTTCTCATCGCAGTATTATGTTTGGAGCAATCAGTCAGGGAATTACAACCATTAAAAATTTTTTACGGGCAGATGATTGTATGAGCACCTTGCATGCCTTTGAAGCTCTAGGAGTCCCAATTACTGTCGATAAAGATAATATCTCTATTACTGGAGTTGGGGTAAATGGACTTAAAGCTGTAGCTGAGGGCATCATTGATGTCGGTAATTCAGGAACGACGATCCGATTGTTGTCTGGTATTTTGGCGGCTACTAATTTTACCACTGTATTAACAGGGGATGCCTCTTTAAAAAAAAGACCGATGGATCGTATCGCTAGTCCTTTGGAGCAGATGCAAGTCCAGGTAACGGGACAGAAAGAACAAGTTTTACCTCCAATTGAAGTCGTGGGTAATCCTGAGCTTAAACCAATCACATATGTTATGCCAGTTGCCAGCGCCCAGGTGAAATCGGCTATTTTATTTGCCGCTTTAGCAGCCAAGGGAAAAACAACGATCATCGAAAAAGAAATTTCACGTAATCATACCGAAGAAATGATTCAGCAGTTCGGCGGAAAGATTCAAAGACAAGATAAAATGATTCAGCTAACTGGTCCGCAGCAATTAACCGCAAGGCAAGTCATCGTACCAGGAGATATTTCTTCAGCTGCCTTCTTCTTAGCTGCAGGTGCGCTTGTACCTAACAGCAAAATCATTTTAAAAAATGTGGGCATCAACAGCACAAGGACAGGTATTATTGATGTTTTAAAAGCAATGGGAGCGAGTTT